>CAZEVV010000028.1:17882-21171 GCA_964515675.1 uncultured Paludibacter sp.
CGAGCAAGTAAAGCTTGTGCCGCAGGCTGAGTAAAGCGACCATAATTGTGTTCATCCTGCAAATTACCAATATTTGAAGTTATTTCTTTTACAATCCAGTTGTAAACATCCTTGCGTTTGCTTTGAACAATATTATCTGACACAGCCATACCCGAATCGATAGGAATGTTTCCATAAACATCCATGGCCAAATAATGATAGAAAGCGCGCAATACTTTTGCTTCAGAAATAAGTGACGTAGTTACTGGATCGTAAGGACCTTCACCTTTATTTTCGCGGATAAATTTCAAAAACTCATTTGATTTGGACACACCATTGTATGCAAAACTCCAACCATTTTCTACATCACGGGTGTTGAACAACCATGTATGTTGGTGCATGGCAATATGTACACCATTGTCGAACCAGTGATTTCCACGTGTTGGTGCTATTGCTTCGTCGGTAGTACCGGTTTGAATATTCCAATATCCTTCACGATATACATAACCATACTCTCCAATCATACCAATATAAGCATCAGTGATTTTGTTTTCAAACATTTTGGGGTTCGAGTTTAACTCTTCAGGCAAAATTGTTGAGTACAATTCAGGCTCAAGGTCGGTGCACGACTGCATACTAACAGAAGCCACCACGGCCATTGCAACAATTATTTTATTATATAATTTCATAACTCTTTCGTGTTTTAAAGTTTAACAATTACAATTTGAAATTAACACCCACCAAGAACGAACGTTGTTTTGGGTAGTAACTCAAACCATCGATACCCGGATCAAGTCCGCCCATATTTATTTCTGGGTCTACACCTTTGTAGCCAGTTATTACAAATGCATTTTGAACAGTGAAAGTAAGTTTTATACCCGAAATGTATTTTTCAATCTCAGGTGTTGTTTTTAAATTGTAACCGAAAGTCACATCATTCAATCGAAGATATGAAGCATCTTCAAGAAAATAATCGGAAAACTGACGAGTTTCAGCTGAGCCAAGATTTTTCATTTCACCTTCGAATGCTGACAATAATACGTTTTCGGCTGAATTTATATTTTCATAAAAATAGCGTTTCATATTGAATATTGTTCCACCAATTTGTCCGCGGAAGTTTGTCGCCAAATCGAATTGTTTGTATGAAGCATTCAAACTAAAACCCCCTGTTAACAAAGGCTGTGCATTGCCAATGATTTGTTTATCACGACTTGCCGAAGGTGTATCGGTTTCACCAACAACTTCGCCTTTTGAATTTAAGCGTTCAAAAATTTGTTTACCATTTTCAATTCGAAGAAATTTGTAGCCAAAGAAATTTCCAATGGGTTGTCCTTCTTGCAAGCGCATTACATTTACACCTGTTTCACCATCACCACTTATATAACCAACATCTAAAGTTGATTTATTATTTGAACCAGCTTCATAACCCGATGCAATTCGAGTTACCATATTCCGATTCCATGCAGCAATAAATGTACCATCCAAAGTGAAGTCTTTCGATTTATACAAATTTCCATTAACTGTTAATTCAACACCATAATTTTCAATTTGTCCGTGATTATCCCACATTCTACCAAAAGCAAAAGGTGGTGTTGGCACATTATATTCCCAAAGCAAATCAGTTGTATTGCGATAATAACCATCCAAAACAATCGACAATTTGTTGTTGAACATATCTGCATCTATTCCGACATTATACTCTGTTTTCTTCTCCCAACGCAAGTTTTCGTTAACATTAGAAGTGATACCCCAAGGTTGTACAAACTCACCATTTAGGTAAACGTAATCTCCAGTTGGACCTACACGTTGAATATATAAATTAGTTTCGCCAGGTATATTTCCTGTTACACCAACACCAGCACGCACCTTCATATCATTCAAGAAGGTTAGGTTTTGCATAAAACTCTCTTCCTTTATTCTCCAGCTACCACTAATAGCAGGGAAAATACCATACCTTCCTAATGTAGGATGCGCTTTAGGTCCAAAACGTGACGAACCTTCCATACGCACACTTGCATTTAAATAATATTTTTGATTGTAATTGTACATTATACGTCCAAAAAACGAAGCCAATTTATCAGAATCTTTATCACTTCCAACCCCAATACGATCGTCGTTGTTTTTAATACCCATACCTGCACCTAAGTTATTATATCTATAAAGATTGGTAATAAAATCGGTGTTTGTTGCATTAAATCCACTCCATACATTTTGCTGAAATGACTGACCTAAAAGCCCTGAAAATGCATGCAAACCAAATTGGTCAACATATTGCAAAGTGTTTTCTATAACACGGTTTTCGTAGTTTTTATAACTTTGCTCAGCAATACCATTGCGTTTCTGACCCTCGCCAAAACGTGTTGTTTTGTGCCAATATTTACCTGTCCACTCGTTACCAGTTTGCATCGACATGAAAGTACCAATTTTTAAATGATTGTTGATACTATAACTTGCACGTATGCTACCCATAAATACATCCTGACGACCATCATCGTCGATGCCTTTGATAATTGGCACTGGATTGTAGGTTGAGAAACCATCTGGTTCAACATAACCACCATACATTACATATCTCGAAAAATCGGGGTGAGTTGAATTATTGGCAACATCATCGCCATACATCACCGAGCGTGTAGGATTGCTTTTCAATGCCTGATTGAAAGCCTCGTAATCGACCCATGATTTCTTGTTGTGTCCGTAATTAAAATCGTAAGCAAGTTCTAACTTTTCGTTGAATGCCTTTTGATTGGCCGAAAAGCGCGCTTGTAGCTCATAGAATTCTGACTCGATAGCCAAACCTTGGTTTGTTTTCAAGCCAACCGAGCCACGATAAGTAAAGCCCTTGCCACCGCCCGACATCGACACATTGTGTTGTTGACTTAAAGCCATAGGGCGAGTAATCTCGCTCAACCAATCAGTATCACCACCTTCATCGGCACGTCCTTTTGGTATCATCAATTCACGATATTCTTGGGCATTTAGCACTCTAAGCTTTTTCGAAATAACATCTGCGCTTACACTTCCAGTATATTCTACTACTGATTTTCCTTCTTGACCGCGTTTGGTAGTAATAAGAATTACACCCGCATTGGCACGTGTACCATAAATTGCAGCCGCCGATCCATCTTTCAAAACATCAATCGATTCAATATCGTTAGGGTTTATCGAATTGATATCGCCACCAGGAACACCGTCGATAATAAATAGCGGAGATTGACTTCCACGCAAGGAGCCGACACCACGCAATTGCACGTTGTAGTCTTTATTAGTTGGGTCGCCACCACCAAGCTTTACGATATTTAAGCCCGCC
>CAZEVV010000029.1:0-20817 GCA_964515675.1 uncultured Paludibacter sp.
ACAAAAACGAATCGGAAGGAACAAAAAAGATCATCGATTTAGCAGGTCCCGTGCTTGATACACTTTTGAATGGAAAACTATTGATAGTAGATGAATTGGACGCAAAACTTCACCCTTTGTTAACACGTGAAATTGTAAACATGTTCAACAATAAAGAAACAAATCCGAAACATGCACAGTTGATTTTTGCGACACACGACACCAATTTGCTTAGTGCAGATTTGTTTCGTAGGGATCAAGTGTGGTTTACCGAAAAAGACGACACAGAGCAAACCGATTTGTATAATCTTGTTGAATTTAAGTTGCCCGATGGAAGCAAAGTGCGCAACGACAGCAATTTAGAGCGCAACTACATACGTGGGCGCTATGGTGCTATACCATACATTGTTGCTCAACAGTAAATAAAAAAAGTATGGCCAATAAAATTAAGTTGGAAACAGCACTGCAAAAAAGAGAATTTTGCAAAACTGACGCACAAAGAAAAGTTGGTACGCGTGAACTTCGTGCTTACTTTTTGATTGTGTGTGAAGGTGCTAAAACAGAGCCCAATTATTTCAAATCGTTTCCCAAAATGGCAGGCAATTTGGTATTTGACCTCACCTTTGATGGCGGCGGCATTTCGACAACCAAAGTTTTAGAAAAAGCGTTGCAAATAAGACAAAAATCGAGACAAATTTACGACAGAATTTGGATCGTTTTCGATAAAGATAGTTTTCCGGGATCGCATTTTAACAAGGCCATTATTGATGCCGAAAAAGAAGGTATAAAAAGTGCTTGGAGCAACGAAGCGTTTGAACTTTGGTATTTGCTACACTTTGCATATCGAAATACAGCAATGCATCGCAACGAATATCAAAAGGCTCTTGAAAATCATATAAATGACCAATTCAAAAAAATCAAATCAAACAAAAGTGTTTTTAAATACAGGAAAAACGATACCGAAATGTATAAGCTTTTACAAACTTTTGGCAACGAAAGCAATGCAATAAGGTGGGCTAAAAAATTAGATGACATGTGCATCGGAAATCAATATGCAAAAAACAATCCATGCACAACGGTTTACAAATTGGTGGAAGAATTGAGAGGAATATCAGTTGATCTAAAAAAAGAAATTGAAGAAAAATACTTGAAGGGCGAATAAAGATTATTATACAAACAACAAACAAAGAAAAAAACAATTTAATCAGCTCGAAATCAAAAACGAAACATTCGCTCACAAAAAAACGCTATTGAAGACTAATTTCAATAGCGTTTTTCATCATATCTAATTTCTTAGTATTTATTTACGAGTGATTCTACTTCGTCGTTCACCAATTTAGCAAATTCGTCAACAGTCATACTACCTTTGTCTCCTTGCCCCTGACGACGTACCGACACTTCGCCATTTTCGGCTTCTTTTTCGCCTACAATCAACATATAAGGAATACGTTTCAACTCGTTATCACGTATTTTGCGGCCAATTTTTTCGTTACGGTCATCAACTTGCACACGCACATCAACATTGTTGAGTGTTTTAGCAACTTCATAAGCATAATCGTTGAATTTTTCGCTAATTGGCAACACAACTACTTGGTCGGGCGTTAACCAAAGCGGGAATTTACCAGCAGTATGCTCAATAAGCACAGCCACGAAACGCTCCATTGAGCCAAATGGCGCACGGTGAATCATAACTGGGCGGTGCTTTTGATTGTCGTCGCCTGTATATTCCAACTCGAAACGCTCAGGCAAGTTATAGTCCACCTGTATTGTACCCAATTGCCAACGACGCCCAAGAGCATCTTTCACCATAAAGTCGAGTTTTGGACCATAGAAAGCCGCTTCGCCCAATTCAACCTTAGCTTTTAAGCCTTTGGCCTTGCAAGCATTGATGATAGCCGATTCGGATTTTTCCCAATTTTCGTCGGAGCCAATATATTTTTCTTTGTTATTGGGGTCGCGTAGCGAAATTTGCGCTTCGAAGTTTTCGAATTCCAAAGCATTGAAAATAATGAATATAATATCCATTACTTTTAAAAACTCATCCTCTAACTGGTCGGGGCGACAGAAAATATGCGCATCGTCCTGCGTAAAGCTACGCACACGTGTAAGTCCATGCAACTCACCACTTTGCTCATATCGATACACTGTACCAAACTCGGCCATGCGCACAGGCAAATCTTTGTACGAGCGCGGTTTAAATTTATATATTTCGCAGTGGTGCGGACAGTTCATTGGTTTTAGCAAATACTCTTCGCCCTCTTCGGGAGTATGAATGGGCTGAAATGAATCTTTGCCATATTTTGCGTAGTGACCCGAAGTTACATACAATTGTTTGTTACCAATATGCGGTGTCATTACTTGTTCGTAATCGAAACGACGTTGAATCTTTTTCAAAAAATCTTCCAAACGCAAGCGCAAAGCCGTACCACGTGGCAACCACAAAGGCAAACCTTTTCCTACCATTTCCGAGAAAGTGAAAAGTTCCAATTCGCGTCCAATTTTACGGTGGTCGCGTTTTTTGGCTTCTTCGAGCAAAGTAAGATATTCGTCGAGCATTTTCTTTTTAGGGAAAGTGATGCCATAAATACGTGTTAGCATTTTACGTTTTTCGTCGCCGCGCCAGTAAGCACCTGCCACGCTAAGTAGTTTTACAGCCTTAATTTCGCCCGTATGTGGCAAGTGAGGACCACGACAAAGGTCGGTAAAATTGCCTTGCGAATAAAGCGTTATCGTACCATCTTCGAGATCGGTAATGAGTTCAACTTTATATTCGTCGCCTTTGCTTTCGAACATTTTTAGCGCATCGGCCTTGCTAACATCTTGTCGTACAATAGCCTCTTTGCGAGCCGCCAATTCTTGCATTTTAGCCTCGATAGTCACCAAATCAGCTTCTTTTATAACAGCCGTACCTGGGTCGACATCATAGTAAAAACCATTTTCGATGGCTGGCCCTATACCGAATTTTATGCCTGGATACAACTCCTGTAGCGCTTCGGCCATAAGGTGAGCCGACGAATGCCAGTAGGCATGTTTAGCCTCTTCGTCGTCCCATTTGTGCAATTTAATGCTCGCGTCGTCCGTTATAGGTCGACTCAAATCCCATACCTGATCATTAACTGTGATAGCGAGCACCTCTTGTGCTAATCGTGAGCTGATACTTTCAGCTACTTGTAGTCCGTTGGTGCCTTTAGCAAATTCGCGCACCGAACCGTCGGGAAAAGTAATGTTTATCATATTGTTTTAACCTTACAAATGGTTTTTTAATTTTATTACGCCGCAAAGATAGTTGTTTTATCGTTAACAAAAAAACAAAAAAAGTGTTCGAAATAGCGCTTACAAAAAAAAGACGTAAAAAAATTCATAATCAAATTGCTTGATTGCCTTAAATAATGCTTGTAAAAAAAATGCCAAACTTTGCACCCATAGCGTAAACTACTCATTTACTTTTGTAAACGCATTTTTATTGTTGTTTCGTACGCATTAAGTCTGACACTTTCATATAAAACATAGAGTTTTCATTTAATGATTAAATATAATTGTTCCAATAACAAAAACTACAATAACATTAATTCGCAAAAGCCACTTTTCGATAATATTTACTATATTTATTTGTATGCAAATTAGACATTTCGCTTGGCATTTTGCATAAAAAAGCGTACTTTTGCAGTCGTTTAGTGCTATTTACTAATAATTTTTCAATATTAATACAAAAACAATGAATATTCTTCTTTTAGGTGCAGGTGGTCGTGAGTGTGCTTTGGCATGGAAAATTGCGCAAAGTCCTAAATTATCGCAACTATTTATTGCGCCCGGAAACCCAGGAACAAAAGCTTACGGTACAAATCTACCCATTGCAGCCGACGATTTTGCAGCATTAAAATCAGCTGTTATCGACAACAATATTAGTATTGTTGTAGTAGGCCCCGAAGACCCCTTGGTAAAAGGTGTGAGCGATTTTTTTAAATCCGACGAGCAATTGCAACATGTAGCCGTAGTAGGTCCAAGCAAAGAAGGTGCACAGCTTGAAGGAAGTAAAGATTTTTCGAAACGTTTTATGTTTCGTCACAACATACCTACAGCAGGCTATTTAAGTGTAACCCGCGACAATATGACTGAAGGAGTTGAATTTTTGAAAAGTTTAAAATCGCCATACGTACTTAAAGCCGATGGACTGGCGGCAGGCAAAGGTGTTTTAATTATCGATAGTTTAAGCGAAGCAATAGCCGAGCTTGAGCAAATGCTTTTAGGAAAATTTGGCGCGGCAAGCAATACGGTTGTTATTGAGGAATTTTTGTCGGGTATCGAATGCTCGGTTTTTGTAATTACCGATGGCAAAAACTACAAAATTTTACCCGAAGCCAAAGATTACAAACGTATTGGCGAAGGAGATAAAGGCTTGAATACAGGTGGTATGGGCGCCGTTTCTCCAGTTTCGTTTGCCGATGAAATGTTTATGAAAAAAGTAGAAGACCGCATTATTCGCCCTACGGTAAAAGGTTTGCAACAAGAAGGTATCGATTATAAAGGTTTCATATTTTTTGGATTGATAAAAGTAAATGACGAACCCTACACCATTGAGTATAATGCTCGTATGGGCGACCCCGAAACTGAGGTGGTGATGCTTCGCTTAAAATCGGACTTTGTAGAACTGCTTGAAGGTGTAGCCAATGAAAATTTGGATGAAAAAACTGTTGAATTCGACAACAGAGCAGCTGTTACAGTAATGCTCGTGGCAGGTGGATATCCTGAAGCATACGAGAAAGGAAAAAAAATTGATGGATTGCATTCGGTTGAAGGAAGTATTGTTTTTCATGCAGGAACAAGCGAAAAAGACGAACAAATTATAACATCTGGTGGTAGAGTTATGGCAATTAGCTCCTACGGGAATGACAAAGATGAAGCATTGGCAAAATCATTTGCAAATGCACAAAAAATAAATTACGAAGGAAAATATTTCAGACGCGACATTGGATTTGATTTATAGTATATTTTTGGATGCTCTGAAATTTTAATAGCAATGTCTGATTAATTCCGAGTAATTATTATATTTCAACAAAAACAAAATATTAACAAGTCTCATTTTTTATGATGAGGCTTGTTTTTTTTTGATAAATCAGAAAAAATAATTGCAAATCACATTTTCTCGTAAAAACACATTTAATCACAAAACACTCCTTTTTCCACATTATTTCAATTGCAGTAACACAACAATAATGTTAAAATACAAAAACATTTACTTCAATTACACAAAAATACTTATATTTGTATTCAAATAAAAAAAACTTAAATACTGATAATCAATACAAATATAATATTGTTTTAGAATTGAACTTATGATACATTAACATAAAATACAATCATCATGAAAAAATCATTATTATTAATCGTTATTACGATTCTATCGCCATTTGCAGTGTTTGCGCAAGACGCAAGTATGGCAATAAATTCGAAAAACAATGGTATTCTTTGGCCATGTGTTGAATTTGCGTTGGCCGAAAATGGCATTGCCCCTACTGCTTTCAATCAACAAGCAGGCACTATGCTGACCGACTTTGTGCAATTTAATGTACTCTTGATTCCGAACCGTGCAAAATACAGTTTCAAATTTCAAAACAACAAGCTCGACATCGAACTCACAAACAAAGAGTATCAATCGCAAACTGGTTGGGTGTCAAATCCAATACCATTAGGAAAAAAAGTTATCGATAAGCAAGTTGGTGAATTGGCAAAACGCATTGAAGTAATTTTAGCAAGCAGCGAACTTAGTAACAAGGCGGTGCAAAACTCAAAACTTTTTCCTGTTTTTAAAAGTAGCGAAACCATCAACAACCTTACAATGCAAATAGTTTCGACACGCTGCATTGGTGACAAAACAATGATTTCGGGATTTTTCAGCAGTAATACAACACAAAACATTACGAGCATGAACGAGCTTACATTGATAAGCCCTACGGGAGCTAAATATAGTGCTAATCATGGCGCATTTGCAGGAAAAGAAACATATTATCTTGGACAAATTGCGCAAACCATGGAGCCCGACATACCTGTATCGTTTGACGTATTGTTCGACACGAAAGGCGAGAAAATGGATTTAATAAAGAAATTTTCGGTAAAAATGTACCGACCCGATAACACACAATTTAATTTCTACGATATTGCATTGCCAATGCAAAAAAATCCACTTCTCGACGAATCGACAGTTGAGATATACAAAGATGTATATCTTACATTCAGAAAACAAGAAAAAACCGAAGGAAGCTTAAAAATTCACTTCATTGTTGAAAATAAATCATTAACTGCAAGACAAATAAGCATTGAACAAGCAAGCATTATCGATAGTAATGGAATGAAGCACGACCGCGCGAAAGTATTGATTGGCAACGAAGATTTAAACTATAGAGTTGTAACAGCCGAACCCGAAATCCCGATGGCTGGATTATTTGAATTTGAAGGAAATATACCTTTTGATGCAATACGACTTTTAAGATTTTCGACGCGACAGTATGCAAATTTTGCAATTCGAAAAATTGTATGTAAAGAATAGTATTGAAAAAAGGTTTTGCAAAAACATGCAAAACCTTTTTTTATACATTTAAATTGAAATATAATAATTTAACATCGACAAATTTGCTCTAAAACTGCAATTTAAAAAAGGTACAACTTACGAAATATTCTGTTATCTACCATTGGCTTTAAACACTACAGCAACAGTATTGAATATCAATTTCATATCCATTTTCAACGACCAGTTGTCGATATACTCCAAATCCATGCGTATCCAGTCGTCGAAACTTACAATATTTCTACCGTAAACCTGCCAAATACATGTAATGCCAGGCTTCATACTTAACCGACGCAACTGCGATTTTTCGTATTGTTTTACCTCTTTGAGTAATGGTGGACGTGGCCCAACAACCGACATTTCGCCTTTAAGTACATTGTAAAACTGTGGCAACTCATCGAGCGAAGTTTTCCTTATTATTCGACCAATGCAGGTAATTCGCGGATCGTTCTCAATTTTAAAAGTTGGGCCATCCGATTCGTTTTTATCCTGTAATTGATCAATCATTTTGTCAGCATCAACTATCATTGAGCGAAATTTGAAACATATAAATCTACGACCATTTAACCCAATACGTTGTTGTTTAAAAAACACAGGACCACCATCCTCCAATTTTATAAGTAATGCTATGATTAACAATAATGGCGTAATAAAAAAAAGCACTAAAATACTAAAAAGCAAATCAAACAATTCCTTAATTTTCAAGTCGTAATATTTATTCGATATCGTTTGATATGTCAAAAATGTTTGCGTTGATGAATTAAAAGTTGTTTTTTCGACATTAAGTTTTTTTGCAACATAATTTTGCTGCCTTATGTGTACTGTAATCCCAGTGCGCTCAACCTCTTCGAGCAAATCGTCGATATCATAGGCTTTTTCGTTCACCGCCATACAATAAAAAACATCGTCCACAGGGTTGGCCATGAGGTATCTGAGTAATGTTTCATGTGTTTTAATAATATGTACATTATCGTATCGTTCAGTCAAACTTTCGTCGGTCGACACAATCGAATACAACTTCCAACCCCAATCTTTAGCAGTTATAAAAGCCTTTATAAAGCTTTCATTCTCCGAATCGGCAATCAACACAACATTTCTACTATTATGCCCACGCCTTCTGACATAGCGCATAAAATAGTAAAAAGCGAGTTTAAATGCAATTAGCGTTATAAAATTGATAAGTATAAATATTAGTATAAACAAGACACTTGCTTCGCTTAATGGTAAAAAAGGCAGAATATACAATTCGGTAATAAAAAGTGCTGAGCCAAAAAAAAGTGTTATAAGGTAGCCCTGCAACATGCTTCCCAATCCTTGCGCCCTGAAAATAACACCAAGTTTAAATTTATAGAAACTATACGACCAAACAGCTGCTACTTGAATGGAAAAGAAAATCAAGATGGCAGTACTCAGCACTTTATGCGGATAATAATAATGTAGTAAATTTAAAACAAAAACGCTAATGATCACCTGCAAAGCAATCATTATATATGACAGTTTTTTTTCTCTTTTAGTTAGCATACAAAAGTTAATTTCGAGTTCTTATTATTTTAAAAACACTTTTAATCGTTTATTTATCATCTTAAAAAATCATGTTGACTCAGATGTTAATTCCAATAACAAAAAAAAAGAATATTCTGTTCTGAACCTAAGCACTTTTGTTTAAAGATTTTTTGCAAATATCCGATTAATTTTCGATTCGTACAAGGGTTTTACTTGCATATATTAAAAAAAAGGATGCAATTTTCAAGAAAAAACATTGAACTAAAAAAAAGCATAAAGAAAAGGGTAATCTTAGGCATACATTTGAACTATCTTTTAACACTTCAACAATCTCTTATGTTTTTTCAAGCAGATGGCGCGGACATTTTATCAATAATTGCGTTGTATGATTGTTTATTCTAAAACATCGTAATTAATACACAATGTACAGTATTTACTAAAAAAATTCTCAACAAAAATTTGGCTTGATAAAGTCATCAGCACAAAAAAATTAAAAATCAATATTTGCAATGAAATTGAGACAATTAACTCAAAAAAAAATCCCCCTACCTGACCAAAAAGCCATGCAGAGGGAAGTTTCGTTTACCAAATTTTCATATAAGAAATTGGCATAATTTATTTCAATCGCTCCATTGCAGCCAAAGTATTTTCGCGCGAGCCAAATGCCGAGAAACGAACAAAACCTTCGCCACTAGCACCAAAACCAGCACCCGGTGTGGTTACAATATTTTTGTCTTTAAGCAAATAGTCGAAGTATTCCCAACTACCCATGCCTTCGGGCGCTTTACACCAAACATAAGGCGCATTCACTCCGCCATACACTTTGTAGCCGGCTTCGAGCAAAGCTGTGCGAATGATGCGTGCATTTTCCATATAAAAATCGACCAACGCACGAACTTGTTTTTTGCCTTCTTTGCTGTATGTAGCTTCGGCTGCACGTTGCACAGCGTATGAAGTGCCATTAAATTTTGTACAATGACGACGATTCCACAATTTGTGCAATGGCACTGCTTCGCCATTTTCGGTATAAGCTTTAAGCTGTTTAGGCACTACTGTATAACCACATCGCGTACCAGTAAAACCAGCAGTTTTCGAAAAACTACGAAACTCAATGGCAACATCGCGTGCACCATCAATTTCGTAAATACTACGCGGCACATTGTCTTCAGTTATAAATGCTTCGTAAGCCGAATCGAACAAAATTATTGCTTTGTTTTTCTTTGCATATTTCACCCACACAGCAAGTTGCTCTTTTGTAAGTGTTGTTCCGGTTGGGTTATTGGGGTAGCACAAATAAATAATATCGACATTTTGCTGTGGCAATTCGGGAACAAAATCGTTTGCTTCGTTGCATGGCAAATACACCAAATTACTCCACTCATTTTTTTCGTTTGGCTCACCTGCCCTACCCGCCATCGCATTGGTATCGACATACACCGGATAGCTTGGATCGGTAATGGCCACACGATTATCGACACTAAAAATATCTCCAATATTTCCCGTATCGCTTTTTGCACCATCGCTCACAAATATCTCATCGGCATCGATGTGTAAGCCTTTTGCTTGATAATCGTTACGTGCAATTGCATCGCGCAAAAAATCGTAGCCCTGCTCGGGGCCATACCCACGAAATGTAGCCGACGAACGTTGCTCTTCGGCAGCTTTCACCATTGCATCCACCGATGCATTGGGCAATGGAAGCGTAACATCGCCAATGCCCATACGAATGATTGGTGCATCAGGATTGGCTTCTTTGTGCTGTGTTACGCGCTTTGCTATTTCCGAAAACAAATATGTAGCCGGAATTTTAATATAATTCTCGTTTATAATTGCCATTTGTTATATGTATTATTCTGTTATTTCACCTTCAAAAACAATTGTAGCACCACCTGTAAGATACACATGATTATCCGCCTCGTTCCACTCAATTACCAAATCGCCACCCAACAATTCAACTTTGGTTTTACGACTATTTTTAGAGTTGAGCACACCAGCCACAACTGCCGCACATGCACCTGTACCACAAGCCAATGTTTCGCCCGAGCCACGTTCCCAAACACGCATTTTGATGTGACTATCATTTACGGTTTCGATAAACTCGGTATTGGTACGACGAGGAAAAATTGGTGCATTTTCGATAACTGGGCCAATTTTTTCTAAATCCAAACTAGCAATATCGTTTTGGTAAATCACTGCATGTGGGTTGCCCATCGATACTGTAGTGATGGCGTAACTTAATGTATCATTAAATTTCACTGTTTTATCAACAACTGCTTCGCCTTCGAAAGTTGTAGGTATTTGCGCAGCAGCAAGTATTGGCTCGCCCATATCAACGGTTACAGTTTCTACTTTATTATCGGTACCAAGCACCAAATTAAGCACTTTAACCCCTGCCAATGTTTCGAGTGTCACGCTGGTTTTACTAGTCAAACCTTTGTCGTACACATATTTACCTATACAGCGCGAAGCATTACCGCACATTTCCGATTCCGAACCATCGGCATTGAACATGCGCATGCGAAAATCGCAAGTTTCTGAAGGTAATATCATTACCAAGCCATCGCTACCTATACCTTTGTGTCGGTCGCTATATTTTATCGAAAAAGCTACGGGGTCGGCAATATGCTCTTCAAAGCCATTGACATAAATATAGTCGTTGCCCGTGCCATGCATTTTTGTAAATTTCATTTTCTAACTATGTGTTTTTGTGTGTTTTATTTTGACATGTATTTTTTTTGATTAAAATACAATTTTGATATATTGAACTATGAAAATAAAGCGTCACAATTAATAAAATTGTAAGTCGCTAAAATCTCATTACAAAATTATTTTATTTGCTTCAAACATACACGCTATCAAAAAATTAAGATGCAACACCACACGCTAAAATAACAATATGTCGCAAAACAAATAACAAAAACTAAAAATTGAATTTTTAAACACTAAAATTTAATCAAATTATAAAATCACACAAAAAAGCAAACCTTTAAAAAACACAAATGAAGCATTATAAATTTGCACAAAAAAAAATCTATCGATTATACTCGATAGATTTTTTTTCTAAATTTGTTGAAGTAATAAGACCGAAATGTTTATCTATCAACTTTATCAACTAATGCTTTTCTGAATAATTCGCGAAGTTCCATTTGCTTTGTATCAATCTCACGCCTTTGTGTAGGGCGATACATGTGCGCATATTTTGGTTGCTTCAAAGGATTAAAACTCATTTTGCCCGATCGCCCCTTCACATCTACACCTAATCGGAATGGTAGAGGACTTTCAGTTACCGAGATGTGATAATCAAAATCCATATCCAAACTATGTTTTCCGCCAACTACGGCTTTATATTTATCCATTACAATTAAAAATGGATATATGTCAACTTCGTTTCTAAAAATCGTAAACTCAGCCGATAAGCTATCTACTTTATTAACAGTTTTCTTGTTGAACCTGAGCGCCTTTGCTATTTCGGTAAATGTTTCGCCATCCATCAATACCAAGTCCTGCCCACTTACAGTAGCAACGCCACGCAAGGTCGATTTTTTTAAATTATAAGCCGAATCTAAATATGTTTCGAAAGCCATGTGAAACTCAGCCTTACCATCAAACGATCGCAGCATTGGCATTATCGTATCAACATCAGGAATCATGCGCAATAGCTCGGCTATTTCAATGTCTAACAAATGAAAATCGAAGCCAGCAAACAAATGATTTTTACGTGGAGTACGATACAAAGCACTTAACTGCATTTTGGCTGCCGATGCTGTAAACAATATACTCTCGAGCAACAAATTACCATCTTTAATAGTAAGTTTTCCGCGCACATCGGTAGCTGTATCGCCCGACAGTAATGCTTTTTCGACATTTGCATTTAATGTAAAATCGACACCTTTGGGCACCATAAATGTAAAGTTTTCAGTACTTTCGTTGGCCTGAATGTTTTCGTCGGAACCAAAGCCACTCGACAATTTCATAAGATGATTGACATCAGTTAAATTCGAATTGAAATTAAAATCGCCCTTCAATAAGCCTTCGTTTTTCGAGTATGCCCTAAAGTTCGACAACACGCCATCCAAACTAAAATCCGATTTATCAATTATCAATCTACTTTCATTTACCACAAACACATCGGGCATAAAATGTAGGCTGATTGTTGGAATTTTTATTAAATCAGGCACATCGGGTATACGTATTCTTCCATTTGTCATTCGCATATCGCCCACCGGCACCCATTGCAAGAATGCATTATCTTGTCCATTTTCGTTGGTAATTACCGCATCCACAAAAATTTTATCCGATTGAATTAACTGCTCGCCCATACTTGCCATCAACTTTTCGCTTTCGTAAAGCAATGTCATTTTTGGTTTTGCTGCGCCAACAAACTCAGGCTTATATGCAAATTCAATTTTGGCCAAATCCACATCCAAACGCATACTATCGGTATTTGCTTTGAGTTTACCCACTGTCATATCAGTTGTAAAACGAGGCAGTTGTGTGGTATCAGTCAAATGCATTGCAAAACTAAAGTTGCCCTTTGCTTTTTGCACATTGGCCTGCATAGCGTAAGCATCAGCTACTAAATTATCCGAATCGAAATTTCCTAAAACAGTAAAAAAATCATTTGTCTTCATTGGGTCTGTCATCATAAAATTTGTGTTCAAACCCAAAACATCAATTTTATTGGCCGCACCTTGTTCGAGATACATTTTTGGCGATACAATATTAATATCTGCAAAACTTGCATTTTTATTTTTACTTGGCATTTTCAAATCAACAAAAGCCTCTTTGGTATTTACAAGCAAAGTATCGTAGTTGGCTGCAAAATCAATCAAACGGAGTTTAGCATCGAGTTTAATCTTTTCGAATGCCATACGCGTTAAGTGCGACATACGTGCATGTAACCCACCATTTCCACTCACAATACCATTTGCCGACACATTCATATCTTTTGGGATAAATGGCTTAGCATCTGCCAAATTAAAATTCGTCCGAAACTGCGTATTTATCAACATATCTCCCATTAAGTCGGCAATGCGCATCCGGCCGCTAAACTTCGACAGTTGTGTACGAGCCTCAAAACTGGGCAATTCAACAAACCATTGTTTTTCATCATTCAAATCCAAATCAACCAATACATCGCCATTTATTTTTTGCAACACCAAAGGTAATCCTGTATATGCAAAATTGGCATCGTCAACATTCATTTTTAAAATAAAATGAGGCAAAACATTTTCGGCAATTACTCCCTTCAAATTTGCTACAAACGCAATATTGCCCGAAAGATTCATACCGTCCAACACATTTTCGTATGCAGGAGGAATAAGCGCTAATACCGATTTGACATTGTGCTTTGGTGCAACAATTTGCAGTTTCAGTTGCATAGTATCGGGCAACATTTGCATATCGAAATCCATCACAAAACCTACATCGGCAAGTCGCACCTTCGATTGCGAAAGGTTTGCAATCATTTTTTTAATATCAAAACTTATTGGCGTTTTTAATTCGATGTCTTTTCGGTTAACATAAGTAACTGTATCGAGGGCAAAAAACATGTCGTTTCCACGCAAATCGATATCGGCACTCAGCAAATTGTTGTATAAATTTAGTTTCGACGAAAGCTCCAAATTATCGAGTTCGAAAGACATTTTCGCCGACAAGTCATTGTATTTAATGACCGAATTTTTAAGCCTTAACGCCTTAACATCCAATAAATCGAATGGAATTTCGAAAGCTGTGGTATCTTCGCTGGGTGCTGTTATATCGAAATTTGCATTTCCGGCGGCATCCACAAAAGCGTTCAAATACAAATCATTTGCCGAAACAGTGCGAATAATCACCTGATTTTGTTTCACAAAAGCCTGAATATCGATAGTAGCTAAAAAACTATTTGCTCGCAACAAAGTATCGTTTGGCGCTGCAAACTGAGGATGCCGCATTTCTAAACCTTTAATTTTCAACCCAAATTCAGGAAATGTACTGAAAATTGTTAGTTCGACACGTTCAATTTTAGTTTCGCATAACAAATGCTTGGCCAATTGCTTTTCGACAATTGGAGTAATTTTTTCGGGCGTAAAAACCACCCAAACCATTACAGCTGCTGCAATGCTTAGCATCAGAAATCCCGACACAAGCGCAATAATAAATATCTTAAATACAGGCTTCATATAATTCAAATTAATAGTTTACTGCGAAAAAAAACTCAGTAAAGTTTAATACAAGAGCATAAAAAACAGCAGACAAATAGAATGCCTGTTACTATAATTAGAACAATAACAAATCAAATTTTTGTAAATTTGAATGTTTTATTAAAATCGTCCTTATATTCCAATTCAGTAGCTGTAAGTTTAATAACTGTATAAATTTTTGGCACACCAACTCCACCTTTTTCCATGATATGAATATGTGTCAAAGTGGTCATTTTCAACTCCCATGTAAAAGCCTGAGCTTCTGATTCCTTTACATCTTCGGCTTCATCCCACGATACACCTTTATAATTTGCATCGTACCGATAGTAAAGTTGTGAAGTTTTTTCATCCGTTGATCTCCATTTTCCAATCAATAATGTTTCGTCAAACACATCCTCGATGGGTAAACACGACGACATAAACACTGCTACAGCAACAAATACAAATAATAATTTCGAATTAATTTTCATGATAATAATTTTTGAGATGATACGAAAATTTTAGTAAAACAAGCATTAATATTTTTAGTACGTACTATTTCGATAACAAAGTTGTGCAATTTACGCATATATTACACTATAATACATAACCTTACAAATAAAGCTACAAATTTAAATAAAATAATTGAAAACATTTGAATTTCAATGTCAAAAATTCTTCAATTCGACGCTTAATGTTTATTCAAAATCCATGCCTAACGAAAAAAGCATAACATATTATGATAAACTATCAAAACACACAATATCGTATCTCGCTCAAAATCAATCATAAAACGAATACCATTTTATTATTAAACTAAAAACCAAAACGCTCTCAACACACATATAAAACACTCAACAACAGACAGATACAAACAAACAAAAGTAAAATGCAGTAAAATTATTTCAACATGCAATTGTATGTAAAAATTATATTTATAAACTCCCCAAAATATGTGATTGCTTTTATGAATAAATATTCAACAAAAACAAATAAAACAAATTCAAACACGAAACACAGGGGCTAACAAACGAAAAACTATTCGATTAAAGAAAAAAACATACTATTATTACCAAATTGTAATAAAAAACATACAAAAAATTTCATTTTTCATTTGCACGATAAAAAAATAGTAGTATCTTTGCACCGAAAATAAAACAACAGAACATGAACAACATGCTACATATTTCTCTACTCGGTATTATTATTCTCTTGCAAAACAAGTAGAAGTGAGTTTGGTATGTAGATAATTCGAAATAAGATTTGAAAAAGCCTTTCTCACTACGGTGCGAGAGGCTTTTGTTTTTTAATCAAAAAGAGTCGAATTTTTCTTTTAAAAATGAATTTAAAAAATTGAAAAACAATATATAACAAAAAATAATTATGGATAGATTATTTATTTTCGACACAACATTGCGCGATGGCGAACAAGTTCCTGGTTGTCAGTTAAACACTGTCGAAAAAATTCAGGTAGCTCGTGCACTCGAGACATTGGGTGTTGATGTTATTGAAGCAGGATTCCCTATTTCGAGTCCAGGTGATTTTAAATCGGTTGTCGAAATTTCGAAAGCCGTTACATGGCCAACCATATGCGCATTAACACGCGGAGTACAAAAAGATATCGACGTGGCGGCCGAGGCACTGCAATATGCCAAAAACAAGCGCATACACACAGGCATTGGAACTTCGGAGTTTCACATCAAACATAAATTCAACTCTACACAAGACGAAATTCTTGAACGTGCTGTAGCAGCAGTAAAACATGCAAAAAAATACGTCGAAGATGTTGAGTTTTATTGCGAAGATGCAGGTCGAACCGACAATGTATATTTGTCGCGTGTGGTCGAAGCCGTAATTAAAGCGGGTGCAACCGTGGTAAACATCCCCGACACAACAGGCTATTGCTTGCCTACACAATATGGCGAAAAAATAAAATTCTTGATGGAAAACGTGAAAGGTGTTCATAATGCAATTCTGTCGACACACTGTCACAACGACCTTGGATTGGCAACGGCCAACACAATTGCAGGTGTAATGAATGGAGCACGCCAGGTTGAGGTTACAATCAATGGTATTGGCGAACGTGCAGGAAACACGTCGCTCGAAGAAATTGCAATGATACTTAAATGTCATAAAACGATTGACATTCAAACACAAATCAATACGCAAAAAATTTATTCGACAAGCCGTTTGGTTTCGAGCTTAATGAACATGCCTGTGCAGCCCAACAAAGCCATTGTGGGTCGAAACGCATTTGCGCATTCATCAGGCATTCATCAGGATGGTGTTTTAAAAAATCGTGAAAGCTACGAAATTATGGATCCAACAGATGTGGGTATCGATAAAAATTCGATTGTACTTACAGCACGAAGCGGTAGAGCTGCGCTAAAACATCGCTTAAGTGTTTTGGGTGTTGAAGTTGAAGCCGAACATTTGGATGACATTTACGAAAAATTCTTAGTTTTAGCCGACAAGAAAAAAGACATTAGCGACGATGATGTACTATTGCTTGCTGGCAAAGAACGAAGCGAAAAACAACGTATAAAACTCGAATATCTTCAGGTAACTTCGGGTGTTGGCGTTCGTCCTGTAGCAAGTTTGGGCATAAACATCGCTGGCGAAAAATTCGAAGCAGCAGCAACAGGCAACGGACCAGTCGATGCAGCCATCTCGGCACTTAAAAAAATCATTAATCGCAATATGACATTGCAAGAATTTACCATTCAGGCCATCGACAAAGGTAGCGACGACACAGGTAAAGTGCACATGCAAGTTGAGAGCGAAGGCATAACTTATTATGGTTTTGGTGCAAATACCGATATTATTGCTGCCTCGGTCGAAGCATATATCAATGCTATCAATAAATTTATTAAATAATTGCTCAAAATATTGAACTTTTTGTGTAACAAAATTGTACTATACACAATTGTTCAGAAAAATAACAATTTAAAAACATTCATTTAATACATATATAAATATGTCTAACAATGCACAATCAACCCCAGCTGGGGACAAAGGGGCTAAAACCCTTTTCGATAAAATATGGGATGCGCACGTGGTTTCATCTGTCGAAAACGGACCAACCCAGTTATACATCGACCGTCATTTCTGCCACGAAGTTACAAGCCCACAAGCTTTTAATGGATTGAGAGCTAGAGGTCTCAAAGTATTCCGTCCCGAACTTACAACCATGACGGCCGACCATAATACACCAACAATCAATCAAGATCAGCCAGTAAAAGACCCAATATCAAAAAATCAGCTCGACACTTTTGCTAAAAATGCCAAAGAATTTGAGATGCCTTTATTTTACCCATTGGGTCATCAGAAAAATGGAGTAGTACACATTATTGGCCCTGAAAATGGTTTTACTCAGCCAGGCATGACCATTGTTTGTGGCGACAGTCACACATCGACACACGGTGCATTTGGAACTATTGCCTTTGGTATTGGAACAAGCGAAGTAGAAATGGTTTTGGCAACTCAATGTATCCTTCAATCGCGCCCCAAAACCATGCGTATCAACTTCGAAGGAAAACTCAACGAAGGCGTTTCGGCAAAAGATTTAGCATTATTCATGATTGCACAACTCACAACTGGTGGTGCTACAGGATATTTTGTTGAGTATGCTGGCGAAGCCATTCGCAACATGAGCATGGAAGAGCGCATGACAGTTTGTAATCTTTCCATCGAAATGGGCGCGCGTGGCGGTATGATTGCCCCCGACCAAAAAACATTCGATTATGTGAAAGGACGCGAATTTGCTCCAAAAGGCGAAGAATGGGACAAGAAATTGACTTATTGGCAGACACTTAAAAGCGACGAAGGTGCAGTTTTCGACAAAGAATACACCTACGACGCAAGTAAAATAGAGCCAATGATTACTTATGGCACCAATCCGGGTATGGGCATGGGCATTACCGAGAGCATACCAACCATCGACCAAATTGACGAAGCTGGCCGTATTTCGTTCGAAAAATCGCTCAACTATATGGGATTCGAAGCTGGCGAAAAACTTTTGGGCAAAAAAATTGATTATGTTTTCCTTGGAAGTTGCACCAATGGTCGTATCGAGGATTTTAGGGCATTCGCTAGTTATGTAAAAGGAAAAAAGAAAGCCGACAACGTAGTAGCTTGGCTAGTGCCAGGCAGCTGGATGGTTGAAAAACAAATTCGCGAAGAAGGTTTGTACGATATCTTAACCGAAGCAGGATTCTCATTGCGTCAGCCAGGTTGCTCGGCATGTTTGGCCATGAACGACGATAAAGTGCCAGCAGGAAAATATGCTGTATCAACGTCAAATCGTAATTTCGAAGGTCGTCAAGGTCCAGGTGCACGCACAATACTGGCAGGTCCATTAGTTGCAGCAGCGGCTGCCGTTACAGGCCGTATCACCGATCCGCGATAAATAAGCCCCCTAAATCCCCCACGGGGGACTTAAAGGCACCAAGATTTAAAAAAATTAAACATGATTTTAAACAAACATAAATAAAACCGCAACTCCTCACGGTTCTCCCCTAAGGGGGTGTTTGAGGGGGCAGTATATGGACAAATTTAGAACATTAACATCAACAATGGTTCCACTTCCTATCGAGAATGTGGATACCGACCAAATTATACCTGCTCGTTTCTTAAAAGCAACCGACAAAAATGGTTTTGGCGACAATCTTTTTGCCGACTGGCGCTACAATGCCGATGGCAGTCCGAAAGCGGACTTTGTTTTGAACAATCCGCTTTATGGCGGCGAAATATTAGTAGCAGGCAAAAATTTTGGCTCAGGGTCGAGCCGCGAACATGCAGCATGGGCCATTGCGGGCTATGGTTTCAAAGTGGTAGTATCGAGCTTTTTTGCTGATATTTTTCGCAACAATGCACTTAACAATGGGGTATTGCCCGTTGTAATTTCAGCCGAATTTCTAGCTGAACTTTTCGAAAGTATCAACAACAACCCCAAAGCGAGTTTAACGGTCGACCTCGAAAATCAAACCATTACCAACGACAGCAATGGAAAAAGCGAGAGTTTTGAAATTAATGCATATAAAAAAGAATGTTTGCTCAACGGACTCGACGATATCGACTATTTGCTGAGCAAAAGAGATATGATTGAGGCATATGAATTAAACCGCGCTTAAATTGCGGTTTAAAATTAAACAATAAAGCTATCTTGCTCTAAAACAATTCATTTATGATAGAAATAATGGATACAACTTTACGCGATGGCGAACAAACGTCAGGCGTATCGTTTTCGGCGGCCGAAAAATTGAGTATTGCAAAGTTACTACTCGAAGAGTTGTGTGTCGATAGGATAGAAATTGCATCTGCGCGCGTATCGCAAGGTGAATTTAATTCGGTAAAAAAAGTAACTCAATGGGCAAAAAACCATGGCCATATTGATAAGATTGAAGTATTAGGCTTTGTCGACGACATGAACTCGCTCAATTGGATGCAAGATGCTGGCTGTCGTGTGTTAAACTTATTGTGCAAGGGTTCGGAAAACCACTGTACGCACCAGTTAAAAAAAACACCCGAACAACATTTGGCCGATATAAAACATGTACTTTCGAATGCCCGAAAATTGGATATCGATGTCAATATTTATCTCGAAGATTGGTCAAATGGCATGCGAAACTCAGAAGAATATGTATTTTTGATCATTGACGCACTTAAAAATGAATCGATAAAAAGATTTATGCTTCCCGATACTTTAGGGATATTAAATCCTACTGAGGCTTATGTGTTTTGCAAAAAAATTGTAGATAAATATCCTCAATTACATTTCGATTTTCATGCACACAACGATTATGATTTAGCAGTTGCCAATGTAATGGAAGCTGTAAAAGCAGGCGTTCATGGTGTACATGTAACAATTAACGGATTGGGCGAACGTGCAGGGAATGCACCATTATCGAGTGTAATTGCAGTGATACACGACCATTTAAAGGTTAAAACAAAAATAGTTGAATCGAAACTCAACAATGTAAGCCGCTTAGTTGAATCATATGCAGGCATCCGAATTCCGGCCAACAAACCCATCATTGGCGACTATGTTTTTACGCAAGTAGCTGGCATTCATGCGGATGGCGACAACAAAAAGAACCTGTATTACAACGACTTACTTCCCGAACGATTTGGCCGCGAGCGTTTGTACGCCTTGGGCAAAACATCAGGAAAAGCAAGTATATTAAAAAACCTGCAACAATTGGGAATTGAACTCGACGACGAAACCATGCAAAAGGTAACGCAACGTGTCATTGAGTTAGGCGACAACAAAGAGCTCGTATCGATTGACGAACTACCATATATTGTTTCGGATGTACTGAATAACGATATTGGCGAGAAATCGATAAAAATTTTGAACTATTCGCTTTCTGTCACCAAAGGTTTGCGCCCCATGGCCAATGTAAAAATGGAAATAAATGGTGAGATATTCGAGATGGCAGCTTCGGGCGACGGACAGTACAATGCAATATCAAAAGCGATGTACAAAATTTACAAAAAGCAAGGAAAAGCAACGCCCGAATTGCTCGACTACGAAGTGGTAATTCCGCCAGGCGGCAAAACAGATGCGATAGTACAAACGATTATCACATGGCAATTCGAATCCAAAGT
>CAZEVV010000030.1:0-19692 GCA_964515675.1 uncultured Paludibacter sp.
TTTTTTGCGCACTCATGTCCAAAAACACACCCACCGTACCTATCAATTCGCCTTTGTCGTTGTAGTGTGGTGCACCGTTTATCAACCACCACGAGTGTTCGCCCTTTCTGTTTTTCACCAACATTTCAATCGAACTCGGATTTTTCGATTGTTGTAGTTCGTATTTATAGTTGGTGAGTGCTCTTTTTTGTCGTGGATTGAGCAGTGCTGCGGCATTAAGCCCTTTTATCCTATCAAAATTTAAGTTTGCCATCTCGCAAAATTGTTGGTTGGCAAACACAACATGGTCATTCATGTCGAGTTCAACCAAGCCAATGCTCATGTTCGATATCAAATTGCGATATTTTTGCTCTTGATAGCTTATCATTTCGAAACTGCGACGACGGATTTGCACATTTACCACCATTTGAGCATAAATATGCAATAGTTGTTTTTCGTTCTCGGTATAAATGTGTGTTTCATTCACTGAGTCGAATCCAATAAATCCCATGATTTCGTCGTTGTGCATCATGGGTATCGTTATAAGACTTTTAATACCTTGAGGCTCCAATACGCCACGCAGCGATTCAGGACCTTCATCGGGCAAATCAAGTATGTTTTCAATAATAAATGGTTCGCCTTGCACGTGTTTGTTTACCCAGTCGGTGAAAAAGGCCAACGGTATTTGTTGCAGATGATCAATTTCGGGCGCTATGCCTTTGTTGCACCACTCGTAAGTATTGCTACAGGTTTGGTTCACAAAGTCGTATGTAAAAATGTAGGTACGGTCGGCATTCACATATTCGCCCATTTCTTTGAGCGAGTGATTGATAACTCGGTCGATATTACTAATATCAATATTGATATATGTTGTTGATATTTTTATTAATAATTCCTGCAAATCAATTTGTTGCGATATGAGCGATATATTTTTTTTGCTTTCGCTAATGTCGCGCACTACACATGTGAGCCCATAGTTTTTGTTCAATCTCAAATATGTGATATTCATTTCGTACCACTTTATTTC
Source organism: uncultured Paludibacter sp. (assembly GCA_964515675.1). GTDB lineage: Bacteria > Bacteroidota > Bacteroidia > Bacteroidales > Paludibacteraceae > Paludibacter. The sequence goes on from CAZEVV010000030.1 coordinate 1,007, forward strand.
ATCAGCAAAATTGAGCCAATATTCAATTTTCGAGAGTTTTTGTGTTCGAATACATTCATTTATACCAACTTGAATTCTTCGCAACACATCGCTCGGAAATTCAACTTCGGTAATTTTCTTTCCTAAAAACAATTCAGGCGCAAGGTATAACTCAATGTCTTCGGGTTTGTAATATTCAACAAATCTCAATTCGTTGTCGAGTACAAACACCAAATCGTTCATGCTTTCTACCAACGAAGCTTTGCGATTTTCGCTTTCGAGCAATTCCAATTCTTTGTTTTTGCGTTCGGTAATATCGGTATAGCTACCCCGATACCCTAACATTAAACCGTTTTTATCTGTCAAAGGTATGGCGTTGGTGTTAACCCAAATTTCGTTGCCATGTTTGTCGAGCAAAAGGCTTTCCATGCCATTCACCTCCATTTTTAAGGCCATCATTTCGAGCATTTTTACCTTAAACTCTTCGCGCATACGTTCGGGACGTAAGTCGAAACAATGAATTTTATTCACAATTTCGTTTCTGTCGAAACCCAACACATCTGTCACGTTATCACTTATATAGGTATATAAACCATCAATATTTAGCTCCCAAGCAAACGATCGTGCCAACTGTGCCAATTGCTGTAACCGTTTTTCGTTTTCGATAATTATTGCTTCGCTTTTTTTACGCTCAGTAATGTCGCGCGAAATGGCAATAACATAACCATTGTTGTTTACATTTATGTAATTCACAGTAACTTCAACGGGGAATTCAATTCCAGTACTATGATTTTTGTTTGTGCCTTGAAGCACTAAATTGTTGCTTTGTTTTAAATCCTCAACATGTTTCTCCCAACTGCTTTTATCTTCAAATAATTTTTCGAAATCGCCAATGCTGTAGTTCTGAATTTCGCTTTGTTTTATTCCCAAACGTTTGCTTGCCTCTTTGTTTATATAAAACATGGTGCCATCTTCGAGTGCTATTTGTATGGCATCGGGCAAATGATTAAAAAGTTCGTGAAAAACTTGCAGTTGCTCTCTATTTTTGCGACGCTTGGTAAAGTCAACACTTACACCTACAAGCCCGATGGTTTCGTTGTTATCGTTTTGCAATGGTAATTTCGATATCAATGCCCATTGCCCATTGCCTATGTGTTTTTCAACCGCATTTATGGCTTTGCCTTTGGCTATAACCTCTAAATCTTCAATTAAGGTATTGTTCGCTATTTCTGCATCGTACAGGTCGAAATCGGTTTTTCCTAACACATCATCTTCCGACTTTAAACCTAAATGCATTATTTCTTGCTTGTTAGCCAGTGTTTTGCGGTAATCAATATCTTTGGCATAAATATTTATCGGAATGTTGTCGATAATTGTTCGTAGCAATTTTCGCTCGTTAGCAATTTGTGTTTCAGCTACTGCGCGCTTATTCTGTTCGATTGCATGGTTGATAATGCGAGTGCTAAATTTAATTACATTATACAATTCGTTTTTAAACACATTGTCGAAATTTGTTTTGCGCTCCAAAACCATGTAGCCATAATCAGGCATTGTAAATGCATAGCAATAGCTATTTTCGAGTTTAATTTCGTAGATATTTTGCTCACTATCATGCGGTATTGCTTTTAATCGTTCGATTGTTGCTGCCAATTTCTCGGAATGGCATTGAGCAAAAGGTACAACTTTGCTTGTAATTGCATTATTGTCGAATTTTACGCATGCAGCCAATGAGCAATTAAGTTTTTGCAAGTAAAGCGGCAGAATATGATCGATTATCTCATTTTCTTCAGTTTTTATATCCGAACTTAGAATTAGTTCAAGCAAAATTTGGGTTTTTAAAAGTTCTTTTTCCATGTTGCTAGTCCAATTGATTTATTGAAAATTTCTAAGTAGTTGTTTTTGTCGCTCACAATTTCGCCTATCGATAAGGCTCCCAAAATAGTATTTTTCTTTGAAAGTATGTTCAATTCATCAATAAACCCATCTTGCATAAATAATACTCTCGAAATACAGTCGATAACAAAAATATTCTCTATCTCGAAATTGCAATTGTGCTGCAAAGTTTCAACGGCAATATTGGCACTATCGAGTAAACCATCTTTATCGGCATGCATTATGCAAATGTATTCACCTTCAACAATGCTATCGAAAAACAACATGTCGGAACCTTCAACAGCATATGGGTCGCGAATGATAAATTCCTCGTCGATAGTTGTTTTGCCAAAAGGGTAGGATTTTGCAATGTCGAAAAACGAATGTTCATCGAAACTCATATGCGCATGTTTCACACAAACTTCTTTGTACAGTTCGAATGCAGGCTCCCAATTGAGCGAAACAATTTTATTGTTATCGGTTTTTGTAATTTTCATGGGCTCGGTTAGCGGTTTCCAGCCATGTTTTATACTTGTAAACATCTCAAAATCAACAGTTGCAATAATTGCTGCATTGCTATTTATGCCTTGATTGCTGATAATTGATGGCATTGCAGCATTACTTAACGAGCCAGTGCCACCACCAAAATATGCAATTTCGCTGCCAAAAAAATTGTAGAGCCAATTGATAAATGCGCTTTTGTTTTGTGCAAATGCATCGACAAATACAAATACCGATTGTGTTTTTGCATAATATTTTTCGTATTCGTGCTTAATATCATCGAAACAGTTTTTGCTATTTGGAGCCAACGAAAAAAGCTTTGTGTTAAATTTTTCGTTCAATGCTATAATAACCACAGCACTATCAACCAATTGATTGTTGTAAATTAATTTTGGAAAAACACCACCAATAATAGGAAAGTCAATCGCATGCAATTGCTCGCTCATGTCGGGGTATGCGTTCACAAAACTTTCGGAAGCGAGCAAAATGGCCGATTTGCAAGTATTTTCGATTAAAAACTTGTTGCACTTATTGGCAAAATTAAAGCTATCGTAGAGTATAGTATTAGTCATTTTTTAAAATCGATATTATGTAATTGTTTGGCCATCGTTCTGCAATAATATTCTGTTTATGCAGGCCGATTCATATTATTAAACACACAAAACGAACGAGTGATTTCAATTACAATGCATGCAACACACATCGATTTGCGAATATAGTTTATTTTTTAAAATAATTATATTATAAAATGCTTTTTTTTACAAAAATGTTCGCAAATAATTCATTTCCATTTTTTGCAAGTCATTTTTTGCTTGCTTGTATGTTGTTATGGCTTTACAAATAAATTACATTAATATCAAAGTTTTAAATAATTATTCAAAAAGCTTTCGTATGTCGATTTTTTTTCTCATTTTTGCCATCCTTTTGAATTGAAGCTTTTCATTAACTCAATTTCGCGGGGTGTTTTTAGGTTTATTTATTAAAAAACAAAAGCACAAAATAAATTATATCAAAAAAATATCAAGGTATGAGAAAATCAAACTTATTTTTAATCATTGCTACGGCATTTTTCGCCATTTTTGCTGCATGTAAACCCGCAGCATCGTCGCACGATGCCAAATTACCAAAGCTAAAAGTTGAAATTAGCTGTGTAGCATTCTACAATCTCGAAAACTTATTCGACACCATCAATAACGAAGGCGTAAACGACGAAGAATACACGCCCCAAGGTTCGTTGAAATGGAATACCGTAAAATACAATGCCAAACAAGAAAAAATGTCGTATGCCATATCGCAATTAGGCATTGATGTTACGCCTGTGGGTGCAGCAATTATTGGTGTTTGCGAGGTTGAAAACCGCTTGGTGCTCGAGGACTTGGTGAGCCGCCCACACTTAGCGAAACGTAATTACGAAATTGTACACTACGATGGACCCGATCGCCGCGGTGTGGACGTAGCATTGCTTTACAATCCACGTTATTTCACTGTAAGTAATAGCAAATCGTATCCTGTAAACGACCCCGAAGTATTTAATTACCCTACACGCGATCAGTTGATGGTGAGCGGGTTTTTACAAGGCGAGCGTGTACATATTATTGTCAATCACTGGCCATCGCGCGGTGGTGGCGAAGCCTCTGTTCCGCGTCGGGCTGCAGCTGCAAAGGTTACACGCAGCATTGTCGACTCGCTATTTCGTGTTGAGCCTCGCGCACGTATTATGGTGATGGGCGATTTCAACGACGACCCTTTCAACGAAAGTGTTGCCGTAGTGTTGGGTGCTAAAAAGGACATCGAAACTGTAAAACCTGGACAACTATACAATCCATTTTGGAGAACCCTTGAGCGTGGTATTGGTACACTCACCTATCGCGATCAGTGGAATTTGTTCGACCAAATTATACTTTCGCACGAATTGCTCAACAAAGAGCGTGGCAAACTTAAGTTTTGGAAATCGGAAGTGTTCAATCGCAGTTTCTTAATGCAAAACGAAGGTCGGTACAAGGGATCGCCTTTGCGTACACATGGTGGTGGTGTTTGGCTCAATGGCTATAGCGACCACTTGCCTACAATGGTTTATTTAATAAAAGAATTGGAATAATTTAATTTGCTATTGACTTTTCTTTTTGTTGCGGAATTGAAAAAATTCGTACACAAAAACATTCATTATCAAAAGCAAAAAGAAATAGGCAAAATCCTCGATGGGTATAGTGCCAAGCCTCAAGTTGCTGAAATATTGCGAATTGTATTTGACAACTGGAAACGATGTAAGCACACCATTTACAATAAACATTGGCACACAGCTAATTGCAAAAGCAAGCAGCATGTGTGCTAATTTTTTATACAGTATAGCCGTGTTGAGTACAATAATTGTAAAAATGGCAATAAGCGAGAGTGTTACAAATGTGTATGTTTGAGCATAATTGTAGATGGCCAAAATGGACGATGCAAATACAACAACATACAAGAGAAGTTTTAGTACAATCTCATTTCTAAGTGGTTTTAAATAGTATTTTAATACTTCGTAAATAAAAATGCAACAAAAAGGAATTACTACAAAAAACGACCACTCTTCGATGGGTAAGTGAGCAATGTAAAGTCCGGTAACATAGTTGCTATTGAACGACCAAATGCCCATTTTTGTAAAATAAATGTCCCATACAATAAATATTATGCCAGGCAAAACAATTGCTGGAACCAAATATTTCCATTTTTTTACATACGAAATATTTTTTTCGAAACTCATGGCCAATGGCACTGCAACGCTTGCAAGCATCAAAATTAAATATGTGAAATTACTAAAACTCATAATGTTGTAATTTTTTGAAAGATATATTTCAATGCTTAAACATTGTTGCGTTGGTGTTTGTTCAAATGTAAGCGGTAAGCGGCAAGTGGTAAGCGGTGAGCGGTGAGTGGTAAGCGGTGAGCGGTTTGTAAAAAGACAAAAGTCAATTATCTTTTTTTTATCTTGATTCTTCATTGCTCATCCGATAGTAATCGGGACATTTTTCATTTTTCAATTTTCATTTTTACCATGGGAGTACTAATAGCATTATCGATTATTTTTGTTTGGTTGGGTCATTTATTATATGTTTTGAATTATCAAGCATTTGAGCCAACAAGTATAAGCATGTGGTTGCATATATTGTTTCAGGCATGGATTTCGACAGGCCTATTCATCACAGCACACGATGCCATGCACAGCACAGTGGCACACAACAAAACTTTGAATAATGTTTTGGGCTATATCACCACATTTATGTATGCTGGCATGAGTTACAAACGCTTGCTAAAGAACCATATTTTGCATCATAAATACCCTGCAACGGACAACGACCCCGATTACAATGTGGCAAATCAAAACTTTTTTGTATGGTGGTTTCGTTTTATGTTACGCTACCTTACTGTATGGCAAATGCTTATAATGGCACTACTGTTCAACATTTTGCTATTGTGGTTTAGCGAGTGGCAATTGCTTTTGTTTTGGGTTGCACCATTGTTTTTATCCACCTTTCAGTTGTTTTACTTTGGCACTTACTTGCCGCACAAAGCACCACACAGCCACGAAATGGGCAAACATCGTTCGCGCACGCTGAAGAAAAACCATTTTCTTGCATTCCTCAGTTGCTATTTTTTCGGTTACCACGCCGAGCATCATCATTATCCACATGTTGCATGGTGGTTATTGTATCGCACCAAATAGTTTGTGCATATTTTATAACAATAATAAATGCAATTATTTTGCGTTAAGTATTTTTGAATATTTAATAAAAGCATTGTATAAGTAGTGATTAAGATTTTATGTTTGTGTTAATGTATGATGTATTTGGAATTTAATTTTACACGAAATTCAAATTTTTATATTAAAATACTGCATTTGATTTTGAATAATCTAATAAAAATGGTATTTTTGTACGATTTTTTGCAAAAATCATATTATGCATTGCTGAACTATTTACATAATAATTGCTCGAAAGCATATTAAGAGTAATATTTATAAATTAATAAAATGCTGTTTCAATCAATTTCGAAAAAATAATTTCTACATGAGAAAAACCTACTTTTTTTGGTTATTATTATTGGTCGTTTATGTTTCATCTTGTTCAACACAACAAAAAGTTGCATATTTCAATGGCTTAACTGCTGAGTCGGTTGGTGCCATAAATGCCCAGTTTCAAACAAATCACGAAGCACGTATTTGCCAAGGCGACATGCTTTCGATAACTGTTAGCGGGCTCGATCCATTGGCCGTTGCACCATTCAATTTACCTTTGGTTTCGTACGCCACGCCGGGTAGTGACCAATTGTATTCGGCACCTACTTTGCAAAGCTATTTGGTGGATGTAAATGGCGAAATAACCTTTCCGGTTGTAGGAAAAATCAAAATTGTGGATCTAACAAAGTCGGAAGCCATAGCTTTGTTGGGCGAAAAACTAAAGCCTTACCTCAAAGACCCCATTATTACAATTCAGTTTATGAATTATCGCATTACTGTTTTGGGCGAAGTGCAACGCCCAGGACAATATGTAATTAACAACGAACGTGTTACCATACTCGATGCTTTGGGTATGGCTGGCGACATGACAATATATGGTGTGCGTAATAATTTATTGGTAATACGCGAGAACAATGGCAAAATAGAGGTTCATCGTGTAAATATGAATAATGACGAAGTGCTTAAATCGCCTTATTACTTTTTACAACAAAACGATGTAATATATGTTGAGCCTAACTCGGTAAAATCAATTGCCTCGCAAAACTTTAGTTTGTATTTGTCGTCGTTATCAACCGTAGCTACTGTTACGGCGGTAATATACTCGATAACAAGCAATACAAAAAAATAAGCTTCATAAATAGGAAACTACAAACAATAAGCAATAAAAATATTAATGGAAAATAATACACAAAAACCCGTTGCAAATAATGTTGAGATAATTGATTTGCGTCAATTATTTTTTAAATATTTACGCAATTGGTATTGGTTTGTAATATCGGGTATCGTTTGCATAAGTGTTGCGCTGCTGTATATCAAAGTGGTAAACCCAAAATTCAGCGTGCAATCGAGCATAATGCTACGACAAGAAAAAGCATCGGCAGCAATGGCACAAATGGCTTTTATGGAAAGCCTTGGTATGGGTAAAATGTCGAAAGATGTAGAAGATGAAATCGAAATTTTAAAATCGAAAACCATACTTGCCAATGCTATAGTGGCCTTGAGCCTCGAAAATGAATGTTTCGAAAAGCAAGGTATGCGCAAAATTAATACATATCCGCATCAGGTTTTGGCCTTGGACGTGCCTGGTGGTTTCAACTCGAAAATTGAATCGACGGTAGAAATCAACATCAAGCCCAGCGCTAATGGTTTTACCATAAAATATAAAGATGCTTTTTCGAAAAACAAATACAATGTTGCGAGTTTGGACGAGAAAATTATGACACCTGTTGGTGAAATTGGGTTCATAAAATCGAAACATTTCGATGCCAAAAAGCAATACACACTCAAAGCACATCCACTTAAAAACATTACCGAGAGTTATAGTACGCAATTGAATATTGCACCAGTAAATAAAAAATCGAACGCAATACGTGTTTCGATTGTTGATGAAAATGTGACAAAGGCTAAAGATTTAATTAATAAATTGATAGAACTTTACAACCTCGATGCTGTTGTTGATAAAAATATGATTGCCAACAATAGCAAAAATTTTGTTGATGATAGGCTCGAACTCATCACGCGCGAGTTGATGGAAGTGGAGGTAAATGTCGAAAATTTCAAACGTGTAAACAAACTCACCGACATTAGCTCAGAAGCTGAAGTTTTCCTCAAATCATCGTCGGAATACAACAAAGCCATTGCCGAAGTTGAAACACAACTGAATTTGGTTACTTATATCGAGAGTTATGTAAAAGATGTACGCAATCAGTACAATCTGATTCCAGCCAATTTGGGTATTACCGACGAGTCGTTGATTGGTGTTATTAAAGTTTACAACGAGGCATTGCTCGAACGCATGAAAATGTTGCGCAGCACCAACGAACAAAACCCTGTAATTACACAAATGGAGCAACAGCTCAATGCTTTACGCGCAGGTATTGTGTCGAGCATATCGAGTGTAAAAGATGGTTTACGCATTGCCAAAAACGATTTATTAAACAAAGAATCGCAGTTTATTTCGAAAATAAAACAAGTGCCGACACAAGAGCGCGAATTTATCGAAATTAAACGTCAGCAAGAAATTAAACAACAATTGTATTTGTTTTTATTACAAAAACGCGAAGAAAATGCGCTTACTTTGGCAAGCACTATACCATCGGCTAAAACGATAGATGCGGCATATGCATCGCTCGAACCCGAATCGCCAAAATTATTGATGGTATTGGCATTGGCGCTGGTATTAGCATTTGTTTTCCCGATTGGTGGATTGTATGTGTACGATTTGTTTAACAACAAAATTTCGGATCGCAAAGAGTATCAACGCTTGGTAAAAGCGCCTTACCTTGGTTCGATAGGTGTTAGCAAAGATACCGACCGCATTGTAGTGCGCGAAGGACGTACAACGCCCATTGTTGAGATGTTTCGAATGGTGCGTACCAATCTTCAGTTTTTGAATAGCGGACAAACAGCGCCTGTAACTTTAATTACATCGAGTATTGGTGGCGAAGGTAAGTCGTTTACGGCAATCAATTTGGCCATGTCGATGGCATTAATGAAGAAGAAAGTTGTACTTGTAGGGCTCGATATTCGCAAACCTATGTTGGGCGAATATTTACATATTTCGAAAAACAAAGGTGTTACTATGTATTTGGCCGACAATTCGTATAGTCTGAAAGATATTATTATTCCTTCGGGCATACACAATTATCTCGATGTGATACCTGCAGGGCCTGTACCGCCAAATCCAGCCGAATTGCTTATGTCGACAAGGCTCGAAGAAATGATTGCCGAGCTAAAAACACAATATGACTATATTATTATCGACTCGGCACCTGTTGGTGTGGTTTCGGACACTTACCTCATCAACAGGGTTGTAGATAACTCTGTTTATGTTTCGCGCATGAATTATTCGCCAAAAGATGTAGTTGAACTTATCAACGAAGTTTATGCCGATAACCGATTGAACAAATTGGCTGTTGTGCTCAATGGTGTGGGCGAAGGCGTTGGTTATGGCTATGGTTATGGCTATGGTGCGAAAAACTAAATGATAAAACTACTATCAAAATAATAGAAAGGCCGATCGTTGTATCGGCTTTTTTTATGCCGTTGCGGGAAACTTGGAAACTATAAAACTATTAAAGTTTCTAAATTGCATTTCATAAACAATTGAATTTCAATTGATACAAATTTCAACAGTATTAAATTTTGAACAAAAGTATTTGATTGTTGTTTGTTTTGTATACTTTTGCGGCTGTTTTCAATTTCCGACATACAGCATCACATAATTAGAAAATTGTGCTATTAGTAGCATGTTTGTTATGTGAATTGCAGTCGTTAATTGAAATAGATATTAATAAATTAAAGAGAAATGACTTTAGAATTATTGCAAAAAAAAGAAAATGTAAAAGATGGACTCAAAGAGGCTATTGTAAACACAGCTCGTCAGATGTTCGAACAATACGGATTGCGTAGTGTGTCGATTAATAATGTGTGCAAAGAACTGGGCATCTCGAAAAAAACATTTTACAATTATTTTGAGCAAAAGGAGCTATTGGTGAACGAAGTGATTTTGGCTATCAAGCACGAAAATATTAGTAGGTTTGCAAAGCAGCTAAAGGACAAAAATGCTATTGACAGCTTGATTGTAATTATCAGAGAGATAAAAAAGAGCGAAGACTGCGAACCGCCTACCATGTGGTTCGATTTCGAAAAATATTACCCAAAACTTTTTGCTGAGCACGAAAAGCTCAAAATGGAGTTTATACGCAATGGCTTCGAGCACAACTTGAAACAAGGCATTAGCGAAGGGTTTTATCGCGACGATTTGGATATTGAGCTTACTTCATTTTTTCATTCGGTACAATTAAAAACAACTTTCGAAATGATGCAAGCTTCCGACAAAAAGTATACTAAGCGCCGCATACTCGATTTTTTTATTGATATGCTGATACATTTAATTGCTAACGAAAAGGGGTTGCAGTATTTAAAGGAAAATTATTTGGAAAAAAATTAGGATTTGAAGATTTGAAGATTTGACTATATTTTTATTGGGATAGAAAATTGCAAATAATTTGGTTTCTGCATTTACTCAATTCTTATTGTTTTTTTTCATGTTTATCGATAAAAATTGGTGCTTTGTCGTACAAAATAAAGCACTGATGGTTTTTTGAAAGGATATAATAGTTGTAAAGTGATAATTTTGCAGCGATTATTATTAGTGCTATTTCGAGGTTTAGATAATATTATTATTCAGATATTTAATTATAGATTATGTTATTAGTTAAAAGAAAAATTGTGTTTATTGCTTGTTTGTTAATGTTTGTGGTGGCAGCACAAGGCAAGGATACTTTGCGCATAAGCCTCAACGAGGCTGTACGCATTGCCTTGGACCAAAACATGACAATAAAAGTGGCCGATAATGAAATTCGGCGAGTGAATTATGCCAACAAAGAGCGCCGTGCTGCGCTTATTCCATCGCTATCGTTTTCGGGGGCTTATCAAAGAGCACTCAAAAAGCAACGTATGTTTTTTGATATTCCAGGTTTTCCGCCCAACCCCGATGGTATTGAAGTTGGTCAGGACAATACATTCAACCTTGGGCTTAATTTTCAAGTGCCCATTATTGCACCAACATTGTGGGCAACACAGCGATTGTCGGACACCGATTTGGAAATGGCATATGAATCGGCACGATCATCGAAACAATCCTTAGTAAATCAAGTTACAAAAGCTTATTATGGTGTTTTAATGGCCAAAGATTCGTACAAAGTATTTGAGCGTAGCTATAAAAACACTGCTGATAATGCACGTATTATTGCCGACAAATACCGCTTGGGCTCGGTGTCCGAATTCGAATGGATACGTGCCGATGTACAAGCGCGCAACGCTTTGAGCAATTTGGTATCGGCCGAAAGTGCCATCGAACTAAGTAAGCTGCAATTGAAAATGCTTATGGGCATCGATATGTTTGCCGATATCGATGTGCAAGGCGAATTGGCCGAACTCGAAACGCAAATGTATGGCGAAGCACTTACTGCAAAAGCCATGGAAATTGACAACAATACCGATTTAAAACAATTTGACATACGAACAAAACAATTGCAACAGAGTTTGCAAATTCACCGTTCGCAGTGGCTTCCCACGCTTGCGGCAGGTGTAAATGCGCAACTTATGTCGATGGCCAACGATGATGTGGCTTTGAGTGCTTACAACTGGTTTCCAACATCGACAGCTCAGTTTAGTTTGTCGATACCAATTTTTCAGGGTGGCGCAAAGCATTACAAAAGCAAACAACTACATGTGCAATTGCAAACCATGGATTACCAAAAGGATAATTTGCGCAGAAGCATCGAGTTGCAGTCGATAAATTTGATTGACAACATGACCAAAGCGCTCGAAAAAATGGCATCGAACAAAAAAGCCTTGTTGCAAGCCGAAAAGGCGCTCAATATTGCACAAAAAATGTACGAAGTGGGCGCAGGCACCTTTCTCGATGTATCGAATTCGGAATTGGCATATATCCAATCGGGATTGGCTTACAACCAGTCGATTTTTGATTTTGTGTCGGCAAAGGCCGATCTCGAAAAATTGCTTGGTACTGAATTGGTGAAATGATTCATAAATAGATTTATCCCAAATTGCTATCGGGTTGAAAGATTTGGAGATTTATTGAACAAAAAAACATACAAAATAAAATGAGCACATTGCATTATTTTTTTTGAGAACAAAAAATGATTTATGTGCGAATTACTTATGACAAATAAAAAAAATTATATAAACAGATGAAGCGAATTAATTATTTATCAGTATTAGTTGTAGCATTGCTTTTGGGTTTGAGTGCGTGCAACAAGCCAAAGAAAGCAGCTGTAGCCACCGAAGCCGTAGAGCAAATACACAATGTGAAAGTGAATACCGTTAAGCTTCGCGATGTGGAGCAGGTGTCGGTTTTTACAGCCACTGTTGAACCCGAAGTGAAAAACAATATTGCACCGGGAGCACCTGGGCGTATTCGGAAAATTTTTGTAGAAGTAGGTGCACGTGTGAGCAAGGGTCAGAAGTTAGCGCAAATGGACGTTGCAAATTTATCGAACTCAGAAGTGCAAATAGAAAATTTGCGTCGTGTTTACCAGCGTGTAAAAGGACTTTACGAAGTGGGTGGTGCGTCGCAGCAAGAACTCGACAATGCTAAAGTACAGCTGGATGTAGCGGAAATCAATTTCAAAAATTTGAGCGAAAACACTTTCCTTTTGAGCCCTATAAGCGGTATTGTTACGGCACGCAACTACGACGAAGGCGATGTGTACAGTGGTCAGATGCCTTTACTTACTGTAATGCAAATCAACCCAGTGAAATTGAAAATCAATATTTCGGAAACCTATTATTCGAAAGTACGTGTTGGGATGCCTGTAGATGTGAAAATCGATGTTTTCGAAGGCGAATCATTCTCGGGAAAAGTGAGTTTAATTTACCCAACCATCGATGAACGCACACGCACATTCACTGTCGAAATTAAATTGGCCAACAACAATTCGAAAGTGCGTCCGGGTATGTTTGCGCGCACAACCATCAATTTTGGCTCGCTCACCAATGTAGTAGTACCCGACCGTGCTGTTATAAAACAATCGGGCTCGGCTATGCGCTATGTTTATGTTTACAACAATGGCATTGTAAATTATGTGCCAGTGGAGTTGGGACAACGTTTGGGCGACGAGTACGAAATTCTTTCGGGACTAAAAGATGGCGACCAAGTGGTAGTGGCCGGACAAACACGCTTGACGGATGGTGCAAAAGTTAAGGTGGTTGAATAATTATATCGTTGAGTAAAAATTTGTGGATTTACGAATTAAATTAGAAATATAAAAATGAGAATATACGAAGGAGCAGTAAAAAGACCTGTAATGACGTCGTTGGTTTTTGTGGCGGTTGTTATTCTAGGGCTTTTCTCGTTAAATAAATTGCCCATCGACCTTTTGCCCAATATCGAAACCAATACGATAATGGTGATTACAAGTTACGAGGGTGCGAGTGCGTCGGACATTGAAACCAATGTTACGCGTCCGCTCGAAAATACTTTGAATACGGTATCGAACCTTAAAAACATCCGCTCAGTTTCGCGCGAAAATCGCTCGATGATAACACTTGAGTTTAACTTTGGCGATGATATTGAGTCGCTTACCAATGATGTGCGCGATAAGTTAGGGCTGGTAAAATCTTTTTTGCCCGATGGTGTTTCGGAACCTGTGATTTTTAAGTTTAGTGCCGACCAAATTCCGGTTATCATGCTCTCGGCAACAGCCGATAAAAGTTTGCCAGCGCTTTACAAAATACTCGACGACAATGTGGCCAATCCTCTTGCTCGTGTAAAGGGAGTAGCTTCGGTGTCGATTACAGGTGCGCCCGAGCGCGAAGTACAAGTTTTTGTGGATCCCGCTAAATTGGAAGCATACAACATTACCATCGAGGCTATTGCACAAATGATTCGTGCCGAAAATGTGAATACCCCTGCCGGTGTAATGGATATTGGTAGCGATACCTACTCGTTGCGTGTGAATGGTGAGTTTCGCGATGCCAACGAGCTTAAACAAATTGTAGTAGGTACTGCTGGTGGCAAATCGGTATTTTTGAGCGATGTGGCCGATGTGCGCGACGACCTACAAGAGCGTGTGCAAGAAAGCTTTACCAACGGAAAACAAGGTGCAACTATTATGGTGCAAAAACAATCGGGAGCCAACACAGTAAATATTGCCAAAGATGTGATTAAAGCATTGCCCGACATCAAACGCAACCTACCATCGGATGTTGAGTTAAGTGTAATTATTGACACATCGAAAAATATTACGCAAACCATCAATGGCCTCACCGAAACTGTGCTTTATGCCTTTTTATTTGTGGCAATAGTGGTTTTGGCCTTTTTGGGTCGCTGGCGTGCTACAGTTATTATTGTACTCACAATCCCCATTTCGCTTATTGCTGCATTTATATATTTGGGCGGTACGGGCGGTTCGCTCAATATCATCTCTATTAGCGCCTTATCGGTAGCCATAGGTATGGTGGTCGACGATGCCATTGTGGTTCTCGAAAATATTACTACCCATATCGAAAAAGGAAGCAGACCCAAAAGTGCTGCTGTGCATGGCACAAACGAAGTGGCAGTATCGGTTATTGCATCGACACTTACGCTTATTGCAGTATTTTTCCCGCTTACACTTATCACAGGTTTGGCTGGTGTAATGTTTTCGCAGTTGGGTTGGATGGTGACAATTATCATGACAGTATCAACTGTGAGTGCACTTACGCTTACACCTATGCTTTCGTCGCAATTGTTGCGCTTAAACCCTAAGCGTACAAAAGCCTTCGAATATGTGTACAAGCCAATACAAAATGCACTTGATAAATTGGATGTTCAATATGCAAAATTCGTTAACTGGGCAGTACGTCATCGTATTACAATGATTATTTTGGCTACATTAATCTTTATTGTAAGTTTAATACCAATTGCCTTTATCGGTACCGAATTTATTCCTGCACAAGACAATAGTAGGATTGCTGCTACCATAGAAATGCCAGTAGGAACGCGCACCGAAATTACCAAGGAGACTGCCATGAAGTTGATTGAATTGTGGAAACAAAAATATCCTGAACTGAAGATGGTTAATTTCAACGTAGGTCAGGCTTCGAGCTCCAATGTGTGGGGTTCGATGCAAAACAATTCATCAAACATTATTTCGATGAATATGAGCATGGTCGATTTGGACGAGCGCGACCGTTCGATGTTCGAAATAACCGACAGTATGCGCAAAGATTTGGAACGCATGCCCGAAGTGCAAAAATCGACCATCATTGCTGGTGGTCTTATGAATATGATAGGCGGACAATCGACATTGGACGTGGAGATTTATGGTTTCGATTTCGAAAAGACAGACAAAATAGCACACGAACTATCCGAAAAAATTGCTACCATACCTGGTTTGGTAAACGTGGCAGTGAGTCGTGAGCAATACAAACCCGAATATCAAATTGAATTCGACCGCGAGAAATTAGCATTGAATGGTTTAAACATAGCCACAGCATCCAACTTTTTGCGCAATCGTATCAATGGTCTCACGGCATCGCTATTTCGCGAAGATGGTGAGGAATATTCGATAAAAGTGGTATATGCACCCGAATACCGACAATCGATTGAGGCCATCGAGAACATTTTGATTTACAACAATCAAGGTCAGGCAGTAAGGTTAAAAGATTTAGGACGAGTTGTTGAGAAATTCACACCGCCATCCATCGATCGTAAAAACCGTCAGCGCTTGGTTACAGTAACTTCAACAGTATCAGGTACAACCATCGACAAGGCCGTAGCACAAATCAATGCACAACTAGCAACAATGGATATTCCTTCCGATGTATTTATCGAAGTTGGTGGAACTTATAAAGAGCAACAAGAGTCGTTTGCCGACTTAACAACGCTTCTATTAATCATCATTTTGCTTGTATTTATAGTGATGGCATCGCAATTCGAATCCTTTACTTCGCCGCTCATCATCATGTTCTCGGTGCCCTTTGGCATTTCGGGTGTTATTTTGGCCTTGGCCATTTCGGGCAATACGCTCAATATGATGTCATTTGTTGGTCTAATTATGTTAGTAGGTATTGTAGTGAAAAACGGTATTGTGATGGTCGATTATATCAATCTTAACCGCGAACGGGGCATGGGTGTAATACAAGCAGTAGTAAACGGTGGTAAATCGCGTTTGCGCCCTGTGCTTATGACCACGCTTACCTCAATATTGGGTATGTTGCCCATGGCACTCACCAATTCGGCTGGTTCCGAAATATGGAAATCGATGGCCATTACGGTGATTGGAGGTTTAACAGTGTCCACCGTTTTAACTTTGGTATTGATACCCGTGATTTATGCCATATTTGGAAGCTTTGGTGTTAAACGTCAACGCCGAAAATTTAAACGTGCATTGGCCGAAAGTTACAATAAGTAATAAGAAAAAACGCTCTTAACCCCTACCCACCTTCTTTCTCCAGCTCAATGTAGTTGGGTGGGCATTGGCCGGGCTTTGGGGCTTGGGTTAGGAGTATTTTTAAAACATAAACAAATGAAACAAGCCATGAGCACCAGCTCACACAAAGGGCTGATTATCAAAGGCGAGTTCCATCTGTCAACAAAAAAAAACATAAACACATGAAAGCAATTTTTATAGCATTCGATCAGGCATATTACGAGCAAATTATAGCCATACTCAACAACAACAATGTGCGAGGCTTCACACGTTGGGAAGAAGTGCAAGGACGTGGTAGCAAAACAGGCGAGCCACACTTTGGCACACATGCATGGCCATCGCTCAACTCGGCCATGCTTGTAATGGTTGACCCCGAGAAAGTACGCACGCTACTCGACCAACTACGCAAGCTCGACCTCACCTCCGATTTAATGGGGCTTAGGGCTTTTGTTTGGAACATCGAAGATGGTATTTGATACTTCGATATATCGATAATTAAAAAAGGGTTGAATATTACATTCAACCCTTTTTTGTTTCAATAGATTTGCTTTTTTTCAACGTTTTTGATACATTGATGCATATTTTTCATTTTTACAGCGCATAGTGTTGGTGGTTTATAATGTAACGTCCATTACAAACCGCACCTTCGATACCGAATTCCAACACTGGTGCGGATTTCCTATCTGTAACCCAATATTGTAGCCCGACCATGAAGCACATTGGCCAAACCTCAAATGTTAAATAACATTCACATTTATCTGTGCTGTATCGTTAGTAGTGACGATAGTGTATCGTTAGTAGTGATGATAGTGTATCGTTAGTAGTGATGATAGTGTATCGTTAGTAGTGACGATTATTTGATTGTTTATTGTGAATTAAAATGGAGATATGCAAAAAATAAAATTCGCAACTTCCATTTGCCATTTACCCAAAAACATCATTTTTTTGATTTATTTGAAATTGATACAAATTTCGAACAAGTAGGAACTGCAATTTTGCTGTAATAATATTGGGTGATGTGTAGCAACATTTTTTACATTTCGATTTTTTGAAGGCTGTGAAAACTTCGATTAATGTTAAACAATCTAAACACAGCACGGCTAATTGTGTTAAAAATGCAGTTTTTTGTTTGTGATTGGCGCATATTGGCTGACTTATTCACAAATTGTTTAGGTTATGCATACATTAATTGTTGTATTATTTATTTGATTTGTAGTAATATTCACGGTGTTTAATAGCCAAAGATTTAGGGTTTAATTCAAAAAAATTACAATATAAACGTTTGTTTACAAAGCTAATATTGAATGATATTGGCTGATATTGGGCATTGCATTTATATGAAAACTTATTGAATTGAGAGCTGAATTTTGTTGCTATATTATGAAATTGAATTTGCAACTGCAAACGACTGTAATTTTTGCTACATTTTTACTATAAAACATTACAACTGACTGATAATTGGCAAATTGCTACTTTGATTTTATCTTTGAAGTAATAATTTTATTGTTCACTGTCCGCCAATACAGTACAAAAATGAAAACAAAAACAACTACCATTATTATTATAATATTAATGCTCAGCTTAGGGCTGAAATTACAAGCACAAAGCATTAATATTTTGGGATTCGACACCTCACTCAGTTATGCGCCCAGTGCTTCGGTATCGCTCATTATCAATCCCACCGATACATTTACAGTTAAAAACAACTTCGTTCTCGAAATTTCGGGCATCGATGGCAATTGGGCTACGCGCCGCACTTTGGCAACTGTCAACGAGTTTTATACTCCGCTCATCAATGCTACGCTTCCGGCCGATTTAGCAGCGGGCAGCTACAAATTACGCATTCGCTCAACGCATCCTGTACGAACCGAAGAAACAGCAAGTTTCAATGTTGTGGCTGCTAGCGCACCAGCGCTCAATCGCATACTCTCGGGCTTTAGCAATAGTACCAATTATTTCAACTGTATCAATTGCGATGGCGGCAGCGTAGTGTTTGGTAGTCACAACCAATCAGAAAATGCAAATACAACATCTTTGAGCATGGCGCAAAAACAATTGCGCATATGTGCTTACGATGCAAGTGCCGAGTATAGCGTGAATATGTATGATGTTTTGCGCAACACCAAAGTCGACATTACGCGTGCAGGTGGTTTCTTTTATATACCCAATAACCT
>CAZEVV010000031.1:0-19389 GCA_964515675.1 uncultured Paludibacter sp.
GCCGCAATACGGCCAATAATTACCGTCTTTCCAATTCGGCCGACCCAAGCAATATTGGCACTAATAATGTGTCGCGTTACATTGCGCCAATGCAAGCTTTTTTTGTAAGAGCCAACAGTGCTGGTAATTTTGTTTTTTCGAATAATGCTCGTACACACGAGGGTGCAAGTAATTGGCGTAAGTCGCCTTCGAGCATTCAAATGCCACAGGTATTGTCGGTAAAAGTAATATCGAGCGAAGGTTTAGGAGCTGATGAAATACGCGTCGTATCTGGCGTTGAAAAACACGAGCCTGGAGCCGCAAAAATGTTTAGTTCGATACCTACAGCCCCTTCGGTTTATTTGCCTTACGATAAAAATAAACATAGTATTTTTTATGTTGATGCTTTTAGTAGTAAAACAAATTTCGACCTTGCATTTAAAGCCGGTAAAAGTGCAAAATATGAATTGAAAGTAGATTTTAGCGATGCTAACTACACTGAAATTTACGTGTACGATAAAAAAATGCAACGCAGTTATAGCTTGCAAACTGGACAAAGTTTTGTTTTTGACGGCGATGTGAAGGATGACGCCAACCGTTTTGTGTTGTATTTCGATAAAGAGAAACAGCAACACGATATGCTTGATGTAGTTGTGTCACAAGTAAATGGCGGTATAGGTCTCGACTTGACGAAAGCTGCAATTGGTGCTTATCGCTGCAAAATACTCGATGCAAGTGGCCGTGTATTGAAAGAAATGCAAATACTAAGTGGTGAGTTTGAAACTATTCCGTTCGACCAAAAGGGTGTGTTTATAATAAATATATACAACGAATTTAAACAGTTTAAAACCAAAGTTGTATTGTAAATACAATTGTTTTTATTTAGCAAACATTAAATACATATACATTATGAAACGTTTGATGAAATTGATTTTTGTAGCTGTTTTGCTGCTGGCAACTTTTAGCATAAAGGCGCAAGTGCAAACAACAACAGCAGGTGCCAATATTGTTGCACCGCTTACGCTCACCGAAACGAGCGATATGCATTTTGGTACGTTAAGTGTGAACAATAACCCTGGAACTGTTGTGCTCACCCCGGGCAATGTGCGAACATCAACTGGTGGCGTGTCATTATCGTCGGCAACACCAACGCATCGTGTTGCAGCATATAGTGTTACGGGGCAAGGCACTTTGAGTTATGTAATTACTTTGCCAACAAGTGTTACAATACAACAAGGGCCAAATAGTATGGTTGTTAATAATTTTACGACAAATAAACCCGGTAATATTGGTACATTGAGTGCTGGTGTCGATGCTTTTAATGTTGGGGCTACCTTGCAGGTAAGTGATTCGCAAGCTACCGGAGAGTATTCGGGCAATTTTAATATTGTAGTTGCATATAATTAATATATAACTTAGTAATTTATAAAAAAAAGAATCTAGTATTTATTTTTTCGATTAAAAACTTACATGCAATTTATTTTATAATAAATAATTGTGTGTCAAACAAAAAAAATATCAGTTATGAGAAAACAATTTATTTTATCCGTAATTTTGTTTGCTGTAGGAGGATTTCTTACACAAGCAAATGCTCAGTCGAGTTCGATTTCAGCAAAATCAACTGCCGAGATTGTTGACCCAATTTCTGTTGTCGACAACTCAGGTGTAGCAGGTGGTACTACATTGAATTTTGGGAAAATTTCGATTTCTCCTACAAGTGGTGGTACATGTATTATCTCAACACAAAATGTGCGTACTGTTACTGGTGGTGTATCCGAAATTGGTGGGTCGGCTACTTCAACGGCGTCGTTTGGTATTGTTGGTAAATTGGGTGCAACCTATGTTATTACTTTGCCTGTAGGTTCAGTTAATTTAACACGTGAAGGTGGTGCCGAAATTATGACAGTAAGTAACTTTTTAGCGAGCCCAATGTCGGCCGGAGCCGACCAGCTCACAGGAACATTGATTGGCGGCACTGATAGTTTTACTGTAGGTGCAACGCTTAATGTAAATGCTGCGCAACCCGAAGGTGTATATACCGGAACTTTCAATGTAACAGTGGCTTATAATTAATGTCGTTTTTCTTTTGCAAAATTTTGTTCAAAAGCCTGCCGACTAAGTGTTTTTATTGTTAACTTTGTGTTTTTTTATTCTCTTTTCATTTCTTTTGTGCTTCACATAGTCGATGGAAAGGTTTTAAAACATTCGGTTTGACGATAAATTTGTGAATGACATTTAGAGCTGTTGTAGCTAATTTAATTGTTCGAAATTTTTTGCAAAGCTTTTGCATTCGTAATATAGTGTCGAGCATTTATTGTTTGACTACTATTGGACTTTATAAGTATTTAAATTTTTACATGTAATGCGTAATATCAGACTTTTCTTTCTGTTTGCATTTGTTTGCTTGCTTTTAAACGATGTTTATTCGCAAGGAAACCTTCTTGTGACACCAGTAAGGGTAATCTTCGAGAATAATAAGGTGCGCGAGGATTTAAATGTGACGAATATTGGTCAGGATACGGCTGTTTATCTTATTTCGTTTTTGAAATATAAAATGAACGAGGATGGGAGTTTTACCGAGCTAAGTAAAGAGGATTCAACAGTTGCAAGTGCCGAAGATTTTTTGCGTATTTTTCCTCGTAGAGTAAAGCTTCCGCCAAACGAATCGCAGGTTATTCGTATGCAATATCGAAAACCGTCAGATATGCCTACGGGAGAATTTCGTTCGCATTTGTATTTTCGAGCCGAAAAGAATTTGGTGCCGCTAGGTCTCGAACAGCAAAAGCCCGATTCAACGCGTATGTCGGTGCGTATAACACCCATTTTTGGCATCAGTATTCCTATTATTGTGCGCAATGGAAATTTGTCGCATAAAATGTCGATAAGCGATGTGAATGTGAATGCTGTAAACGACTCGCTTATGCATATGTCGCTTGTAATCAATCGACAAGGTGAGCGCTCGGCATATGGCAACTTGAAGGTCGTGTATCAACCCGAAAAAGGGAAAGCGGTGGATGTTGCTATTGCAAATGGGGTAGGTGTGTATACCGAAATTAGCAGGCGTAGTTTTAGGTTGCCATTGCAACTTACAAGTGGTATGCGCTTTGGTGCAGGTAAACTCATTATAACATATTCAACACCCTACGAGGATGGTAATAAAGAAATGGCTCGAAGTGAATATATAATTAAAATTTGACCCGCATTTTTTTTTAATTAATTAGTACGAATGTTTAAACTATTGCACATAGTATTCATATTTTTCATTTTTCTACTGAGCGCTCATGTGCACGCCCAGCAAGTACCCGATTTGCCTCAGCGTACTGGTTCGGTTGCTGCTACTCAAATGTTGCACTTTGGCGATTTAACGCTTACTGCGTCATCAATTGGTGGTTCGGTTGCTGTAAACCCCGATGGAACACGTATGGCATTTGGTGATATAATTTTGCTCAATATTGGCAATGTTGCACAGCAGGCGATATTCGAATATAAGTTGTGTCCTGGCCGAAGAGTTACATTGTCATATCCACCTACTGTTACGCTCAACGGACAAAATGGAGGTAGTCTTTTGTTGCATGTAGGCCCTACAAATATTGGGGTTTCGGGGTCAATTTTTACATCCAATATGGGTTGCGACGACACACATTACATTCATGTGGGCGGAACTATTGACATTGGCCCGCTGGTTGCCAATCCGCCTGGCTTGTACACCGGAAGTTTTAATATCGTTTTTATTCAAGAGTAATTTTTCGCTTATTTAAATATTGTTTATGCAACGTATCGTAATTGTCATATTATTCGCTTTGTCGCTGATTGTGGGTGTAGCCCAAAATCGGACGATAAACACTGACAATTATGACGCCTTTACCTTAGCCGTTAACGTACAAGCGGTCGACCTTAAAAATATTAATGCAATTTACGACGATAACCAAGAGATACTTTATTTGCCAGTAATTGAACTGTTCGATTATTTAAAAATTAATATTGATAAAACACAAGCCAACAACCTTATAAGTGGTTTTTTGTTGACCGAGCGAAATAAGTACACTATAAATACACAGGCCAATACTGTGACAGTAAACAATCAAACACAAACTTTAAGTAATATCGATTTGATCAATAAAGATGGTGTTGTTTATCTGTCAAAATCAGCGCTCGAAAGTTTATTTGGCCTAAAATTCGACTTTAATTTTCGAAGTTTATCGGCAAAACTCGATGCCGACTTTGAGTTGCCTATTGTGCGACAGATAAAACTCGAAAATGCACGTAATAATCTTAAAAAATTAACGGGTAAAACCAACTACGATCAAGAAATAGGACGTGAATACCATGCAATGCGCTTGGGTATGCTCGATTGGTCGCTTTACAATGCACATGGTATTTATAGCGAAACACGTTTGGGTTTGGCTGGCGGCATCGAATTGTTGGGAGGAGAGGCTGATGTTTGGCTCAATTATTCGAGTATTTATAAGCTAAATAGAACTCAACAACGCTATTTGTGGCGCTGGGTGAATAACGACTCGAAGGCGTTGAGGCAATTGCAATTGGGTAGAATTTATAGCAATTCGATTGCGAGTTTGCTTTTTCCTGTTGATGGTGCAATGATAACGAATGCCCGTACAGGAGTTCGACGTGCTTTAGGCGATTACTTGGTGGCCGATTATACTGAACCTAATTGGTTAGTAGAATTGTATATCAATAATGTGCTTATCGACTATGCCAATGCCGATGCTTCGGGTTATTTTTCGTTCAAAGTGCCAATCGTTTATGGCTCAACAAATGTTACCATGCGTTTTTATGGTCCTAATGGCGAAGAAAGAGCCAAGGAAAAAGTATTACACATGCCGTTTAATTTTTTGCCAAGTGGCGAGTTTGAGTATAAAGTGGCTGGTGGTATAGTGCTTGATAGCGTGGGTTCGCGTTATGCAAAAGCCGACATGGCTTTCGGTATAACACGCGGTATTACCATAAATGCAGGTGTCGAGTATTCCGAAACCATACTCGGAAATAATCCATATATCCCATTTGCAGGATTGTCGCTACAGCCTTTTCCACGCATGATACTTGTGGCAGAATATGCGCATGATGTGCGCATGAAGGCACAAATGAATTATACCACACGCAATTACACTACTTTTGAGTTGAACTATATTAAATACGAAAAGGACCAAACGGCTGTGATTTTCAATTACCTTGAAGAGCGTCTTGCAGGTATATCTGTTCCTTATCGTTTTGGTTTACTGTCGGGATATATGAAGGGTCAGTATCGTCAGAATTTATATTCAAATTTCGGTTTTAATACTGCCGAACTTATGTTTAATGGTTATTATCGCAAGTTCAATTTTAATTTTAATAATTATTATAGTCAAATTAGTAATGGTAATCCCAATGTGTATTCGCATTTGGGTGTAGCCTATAAGTTTCCGGCTAACTTAACATTGCGTAGCTCAATACAGTATAGTTTTACGGGCAATTACGTTATGGCTGTAAAGGCCGAACTCGAGAAACAGGTGTTGCGTAACGGACATTTTCGTTTTGGGTACGAGAATAATTATTTGTTAAATTCAAATAGTTTTAATGTTTCGTTTCGCTACGATTTCTCGTCCTTGTCGGCATTTGCGTCAACATTCTTTAGCAACCGCAGGGCGCAGTTTGCACAAGGTGCGCGCGGAAGTTTTGCATTTGGTGGTGGCAATAAATATACGCATACCGATGCTCAAAATTCGGTTGGTAGAAGTGCTATTGCCATTATTCCATATGTTGATACAAACCACAACAATGAACACGACGAAGGCGAGCCTTTGGCCGACAAATTGAATGTGCGCAACAATGGTGGTAAAGTGATTGTGCGCGACGAAGATAATATTGTGCGCATTGTTGGTTTGGAGCCATTTATCGATTATAATTTAATTTTTGATGAAAATGGTTTCGATAATTTGGCATGGCGCATTGAGAATAAAAATATTAAGGTAACTACCGATCCAAATCAATTTAAGAAAATTAAATTCCCAGTTAAGCCAATGGCCGAAGTGTTTGGTACAGTGGTCGATGAGGAAGATAATGGTATCGGTCGTATTTTGCTCAATATTTTCGACGAAAAGGACAGTGTTATTCAAACCATACAAACTGAGCCTGATGGTTATTTCTCGTATTTAGGTTTGGTGCCAGGTGCTTATAAAGTTGCAATTGATACAACACAATTGTCCATTTTGAAACTCGAAGCCGATGATTTCCAGTTCAAAGTGAAACCATTGGCGGAAGGTGACATTATTAATACAGGAAAAATAACATTGAAAAGTACAAACGACGAACAGTTTGTTGTTACAATTCCGATCGATACGATAGCTAAAACTGTGAAACCATCGGATACTTTGTCGATTACAGTATATGACGAGAAACGTCAGATTTCGTTCGATTACCGTATTTTGTTCGATTTTGATAAGTTTAATATTCGTAGCGATAATTATCCGTTTTTACTCGAGTTGGTGAGTGTTCTAAAGAAATATCCTTGTCTCACAATTCGTATCGAAGCGCATACCGATTCGGATGGTAGTCGTGCATACAATCAGCTTCTCAGCGAACGTCGTGCACGCTCGGTGAAAGACTTTATTGTAAAACATGGCATTGAGGCTAACCGACTTACAACAAAAGGTTATGGCGAAGATAAACCGCTGAACAATAATAGCACACGTGCCGAGAAAGCACTCAACCGAAGGGCGACTTTTGTTAATACTGCGCCTGATGATTGTGCCCCTGACATTGAGTTTATTTTCGAAAGATTTAAAACAATACCGTACGAAAAAGATGCAATGACGATTTATCGAATTATCGAAAACCCGAACAACCCAATTTTGCGTACAGTTGTTTTAACAGGTAGTGCCGGTGCGTTTTATTTGCAGGTGGGTGCATTCTCGCTCGAAGCTAACGCACAGCGATTGGCAACGGCTATCGATAAACTCGGAATGGAGCAAAAGGCAGTGTTGTACGAAGAAGGCGGTATGTTTAAGGTACGTGTCTCGAAATTCGCTACAGTAAAAGAAGCGCAAGATGCAGCCAATATAATTCTTTACGGCATTTTTAAATATTAATGTAAGAAAAAGCGTTTATATTCCGATTTTTGTGAATATGTACAGCATTTTTATTTATTTTTGCATGGGTTAATTTTTAAACAATGTAATTGCCTTGTTGCCAATGCTGTTGCGAAATGCTTTTCGATTAGATAAATGTGCAATATTGCAAGCCCAGTAGATATCGACACAATTGCTCAAAATTATAATATCACTAACCATTCAATAAGAATTTTCAACAAAATGAAAAAACAATTGCTTTTCACACTTTTAGTATTTACTTTTATTTCGTGCGGCGATAATGCCAACGACGACAAGGCATTTAAAGCTTATGTAAACAAATGGACACATGAATACATGGAAGCCCTTTATTATTGGAATACACAGTTGCCTGCATTCAAAAAATGTTATAGCGAACCCAATGATTATTTCCGCACTTTAATATATAAAGACGACCGCTTTTCGGCGTTTTTCGAGAATTACGATGATTTAATGAATCGTCTCAGTGGGATAAGTCCTGCCGAAATTGGTTTTGAGTTTCAGTTGTACCGCGCGTCCAAAACGAGTAATGATATTGTGGCGTATGTGCAATACACTAAGCCAAATACCCATGCAAAAACATTGGGTATTAAACGTGGTGATATTATCAATCGCATCAATGGAGTGCAATTGACTATTGATAATTATCGAACTTTGTTGGGTGCATTAACCGATGCGAGTGCCAGTACTAAGCTTGGTTTTGCCACACGCAATAATGATGTGTATAGCAATGCCGGTGAGTTAGTTGTGAATAAGTCGGCCAATTATCAGGAGCACCCTGTGCTTGTGGATACGGTTTATAATATTGGCAATAAAAAAATTGCATATTTAATGTATAATTTCTTCACTGCCGACCCCGGCGATAAGACATTGAAGTACGATTTGGCCCTCAATGCGGCAATGGCAAAATATAACAACGAGAATATTAACGAGTTGATTGTCGATTTGCGTTACAATAGAGGTGGCATGATGTCGTCGGCAACTAAATTGGGAAGTATGTTGGTGCCCAACCTCACGGCCGACAAAGTTTTTAGTTATACCGAATACAATAAAAACTATACCGATTATTTTAATAGTGCCGAATATAAAAAGAAATATAGCAACAATCCTTTTGTCGATTATTTTGTTACGAATATCACAGTTAGCACAAGCAATGTTCAACCCATTAATAATGTAGGGGCAAAGTTGCAACGTATATTTTTTCTTACAGGTAATTCAACTGCATCGGCAAGCGAAATGGTGATAAATGGATTGAAACCTTATTTGCCTTGTATACTTGTTGGCGATACAACAACGGGTAAAAACGTGGGTTCGGTAGTTGTAAATGATGAAAACAACAAAAACAACAAATATGCATTTATGCCCATTGTACTGAAGTATTTCAATAAAGACAAAAAGAGTGATTTTACTTTTGGTTTTGCGCCCGACTTTTATGTAAAAGATGATTATAATCATCAGTTGGGCGATGTTAACGAGGCTTTACTTGCGAAGGCATTAACCGAAATTACTGGTATGAAACCTGCCAAAGTGCACGGCAATAAAGTATTAGAAGTTGATAACGGACAACGCATAATGTTTAAAGAACAACATTTGCTCATTGTCGACGATTTGCCCATAGTTTTTTAAAAATAGGCATGCACAATGTCTATGCAATCGGATTTTGATAGTTGAGCGGGGTTGCTGCCATTTTCGCCCTCAGGGATGGGTAAGCCTAGTTTTTCGAAATGTGCAAGCCAAAAAGCATCGTAACTGTTGGTATGCGGGTTTTTGAAGGTCATTTTTATTGCAGGAAACAAGTGCGAACCATTCGTTTGAAGGAATGATTCTTGCACGAGTTCGCTGCAATAATAGGCATTGTTGCTATCGCTGTAAGCATAGTCGTAACACAGGCCAATTTTCGATTGTGCGCGTGCCAATGCCAGGGGAATTATATGTGTGAATTGTGGTTTTAACCTACCCACTGCAACAAAGGTGCGCTGTCCAACGGTGGCAGCTTTGTTCATAAACGCATCGAAGCTTATTTGTTGTACACCTTCGGGTGCAGTGGCCTCGATGACGAAGCATTCGTTGTCGACAATTTTTACTATACCCACATGTGTGTATGCAATGTCGGCTTGATGTGCGGTTGCGCTTTGAATGGCCTCAGTCATGGGCGAATTGCTTTTTCCAATTGAAAAAAGCAAATCGCCGTCTTGTAGTTCAAATTTATTATTGCACGCACTCAAAATAAATAATAGAAAAATTGTTTTACAAAAATACTTCATCATTCAGTTTTCAAAAAAATACTATTTTGTTATCTGTTGTTTTTGGGCTATTAAACTTTGGTTTACCTCACTAAAAAGAGGTGTTTTTATTTTTCTGTCAAAAATGATAATAAACCTAAGCTTTATTGCCTTTTAGGGTGTTAGCGTTGTATTTGTAAATTACAAATGAAAACGAATGCCTGCATTGAAATGTATGCCAGGTTGTGTAAGTCCACCAAAATCGGCAAACTTCCAATTGAATATATTGTTTATATCGGCAAATAAAGTGTAGTACTTTGCAGGAGCTTCGATACGCAGGTTGAACATGAAATAAGGTTTGTAGTCGACCAACTTTTCTGTGACAAAATCTATGTACGTCCCGTTGCGGTCGTTGTAACTTAAAAACCAATTGGCACTAATTTTTTCATAAATGCTATGCTTCACATTTAATGCAGCTTTATGGCGCAAATAATCGAGCGCATAACGCGAGTCGAAACCAACAGCCACTTTGTCCTGATTCACAAACGCATAACTAAGGCCAATGTTTTTAATAAAATAAGCATCGGCTTGATATGATGCCGATATTTCGAGACCCGACGTGTTGAGTTTTGTGAGATTTTTGCTCTCGGAGAACGTATTGCCAGGCATTGTAACCCAATCGATGATATTGTTTCCCATTTGATGAAAAATTGTAGCGTCAGCTTTTAAACGGTTTTTCTGAAACTTTGCACCCAATTCGATGCTCGTCGATTTTTCGGGTTGTAGGCTGGGATTGGCTACGTGAGTGGTGCTTTTGTAGTACAAGTCGGTGAAGGTAGGCAAACGAACGGCTGTGTTTATGGCAGTAAACAAGCGTGTATAATCGTCAAGCTGATACCCTAAATCGACACCCCAAGTGGGTTGGATGCCAAAATCGTTGCTATTGCTGATAGCTGCACCTGCCGAAACGTAGAATTTCGCCAAGAACAAACTGTAATCGAAAGCCACATTGCTAATGTCGCGTGTTTTCGATTTCGTAAAGTTAATGCCAGTATCGACTTTGTTGGGAATAACAGTTGTTAAATCGTTACCCAAAACTGTACTAATGATGTGCTCGCGACGTTGCTCAGCAGTGAGCGAAAATTTTCCGAAATTGCTGCTGTAAGCCGCCATAGCCTTAGCTCCAGATGTGCTAGTTAGATGGTAGTTGTGTGCTGTATACCACGATGGCGCATTTATATTAGCACGAAAAAGTTCGAAGCGGTCGTAGTGCATACGGTTATAGGCCTGTGCAGCAACTTTATAGTTTTTAGCATTCAATTTCCAATCGAAGGCAGCCAATTGTGTTTGTGTGTGCTCAAATTGATTGGGGTATTTTTTTGTATAAAAACTATTGGCACCAAAATGTTTCATCTGACTTGCCAACTGCAAGCCAAACTCACCCGCACTTTTTGTGCGATAAACTCCATGTGCAAAGCTGTTTTTCACTTCGTAGTCGGTGTTGTTAATATAGCCATAACTTGTATTGCGCGATGTTGATGCAAATACACTGTATTTTTCGGTGCCTAAGCTTGCCGAAACGGCCTGACTGTAAGTGTCGAAACTTCCAGCTGTGAGGCGAGCATTTACTTTACGGCCTTGATTGCTTGCTGTAACAATGTTTATAGCACCGCTAAAAGCATTAGGTCCCAAGAGGCGCGCCGACGAACCTTGTAGCAATTCGATTCGCGCAACGTCGGCCAAATCTACGGGTATGTTCAGATTGTGATGCCCAGTTTGTGGATCGGTAATATTAATGCCATTGAGCAATATCAATACTTGGTCGAACGAACCGCCACGTATGCTGATGTCGGCCTGCGTGTTGCCCACGCCACGGTTGCGAATGTCGACGCCTGTTATGGTTTCGAGCAATTCGTCGATATTGCGCACAGGCAATGTTTGTATTTGTTTTTGGTTAATGCTGTAAATAACGCGCCCCAGATCGCTATACATTTTTTGTGCAGGAGCTACAACTTGCAATGCGCCCAATTCAACTTGCAAAGTGTCGGTAGCAAATGATTGAAGCGAAAAAATACTGAATACTAAAATTAAAAATGTTTTGTTCATTGTTATTATTTAAATTTGATTTGAAATTTGATAACTTGATATTCGAAGATTTGAAGATTGATGATTTCCGCAAACAAAAAAGCGACCAACAAAAGGCTCATTGCCCTTGTTAGTCGCTTTTAAAAGTGAATATACAGTTGATGCACCGGCTGCACAAGCATCGGCACTCGTTTGAATAGTGATAATTTGTTGGTTTTCGGCATTTAACACCAAAAGGTTTTCGAGCTCATCGAAGTTCGTGCTTTCCGACAATAAATCGTCGTTCGACAGTGCATGTACGCACGATTGCAAGTAGTTCCCTACTTTAATGAGCGATTTGTCGGCTACCGAAACAGCCAACGAGGAAATGCTCACCACCTTGTTCAAACTCGCAAATGCTGCATAGCGCTTGCGACTCCAACGTTTGAAGCGCAATGTTTTGCTAATATTTATTGTTTGTTTGAACATGTTTTTAATTTACTTTTTTTTCGAGTAGTAATGCGCCCCAACCCCCTAAGGGGGGCGCTAAAAGCATTTCAATTAATTATTTATTCTTGAATTCAGTATTGTTGAATTCATCATGTTATTATAAATTGAATTTTGGATTAAATTTGTAAGTTTATTATTTCTTCTGAAAAATCCTTACTCATTTTCTTTAAAGAAAATTTTATTAACGTATCCTTTCCAAACATCCGAGTAAGTATTCAGATTGTCGCGACCACCAATGAGCAAAATTTCTTTGTTGTTGTTTATCAAAATGGCCGATTGTCCAAAACGGGGCTCGTAAGTGCGATATAAGTTATTTTTTAGTTCGCGTATCTGATTATAGGTGGTGTCGGGAGTGCGCCATGTGAAACCTTCATCAATCGACTCAATCATATTGTTGGAGCGCACTGTGCCATTAGCACTTATGCCACCAAACATAAATAATCTGTCGAAATAGTACAGCATTGCAGCACCAGCCACATTGCCCAACGAAGCATTTTCGATACTGAAATCTACCCAGTAACTTCCATTTTCGGTAGTCCATGCATTGCGCATTATTGCACCATTGCGCGTGCCACCTAAAACCAGAGCCTTCGTTTTTTTTGTTGGCGATAAAAAAGTAGCAGTAGTGAAATCGTTGAGTGGGAATGTTTCAGGAACATTTACTATCGCATTGCTCCAAGTGTTATTGGCATTGCCATCAAACGAACGCAGCGCAAAAACGCTACTGTTATTGTCTTTTGCAATTGCCCAAAGTTTGTTTTCGAATACAAATAATAATTGTTGTACACTAAAACCTTGTGTTGCAATTTCATTTACGGCCACCCAATCGCTACCATTGCTCGAGCTATAAAGCGCATTATTGTCGTGTAATAAATAAAACTTTTCTTTATAAACAATCATATCGCTAAAGTCGCATCCCATGGGTAAGCCTGTTAGCGTTTTAGTTGTCCAGCTTGTAGCCGAGGTGTTATCCGATACATATAAATAGTTGAATAAGCCAGTGCCAGCGTAGTAGAATATTCTATTGTCGTGCAGCAAAGCCTTTTGTGTACTCGCATTGTGAGCAAAAACGCCATTGTTTAGTTTTTGCCAAACAAACAATTCGGGTTCCACTTTATGTACGTTTACCTTAATGCCATAAGTCGATTTTTTCTCACCATTACGAGATGTATTTCTAACGAAGATTTTTTTTGTAAAATTAATCGTATCAGGTTTTGAAACAAATGTAGAGTCGTATTGGCTCGTTTCGTCATTGTAAACAAAAAGTTTAGCCGAGCTAGTGCTTGCAAATACAAAAGTAGCACCTACGCTGTCAATACGTGTATTGTAAGGTAATGAGTCGAGATTTACAATTATTGAGTCGGCGTACGGAAACTCATTGTTTACATCATAAACTACCGAAAACTTTGCTGTATGCACATTTGCTGAGCTATCGTTTCGAGCAAACGACAACGAAATAAAATGCGATGCATCAGAATATTCAACGTCATTGTTGTTGCTATCCAAAAAATTGCACGATGCAAAAACTGCCGCAATGGCAAGCGTCGAAAAAAGTATAAATTTATTCAGCTTCATAGCTTAACTACTGTATTTTTTTTATTGAACGGACAAAGTTAAAAACAATTCGCCGCTTTGCGCCATGTGCTGCAAAGTTTTATTGTTTTTTAAAAAATTGGGGTGCGTATAGCAAGCTGTAAAACTAGAAAAATACTATTAGTTGTGATTCGAAATGTTGGAGGTTAAAAATATTTGTAAGTTTATTCTCTGCTTTAAAAATGATTCTTTGAAGAAATAAATAAGAAAAGCATCAATAAAAATACTATTTATTGATGCTTTTGATGTATGTGCATTTTTCTTTTTCTCTACTTTACTTCAGCGCCATTGGCTACGTTTTTCGAGGGTTGTACCAAAACCAATTTGCCATCGGCATCTTCGGCCGAAAGTATCATGCCTTCGCTCATTATGCCGCGCAGCTTGCGGGGTTCGAAGTTGGCAATAAAGCATACTTGTGTGCCAATCAATTCTTCGGGATTTGGGTACGACGCAGCAATGCCCGAAAGTATAGTGCGACCGCCCATGCCATCGTCGAGCTTAAATTGTAACAATTTGTCGGCTTTGGGTACTTTTTGGCAATCGAGTACTGTAGCTACGCGAATATCCATTTTCATGAAATCGTCGAAAGCTACATTTTCTTTCACTGCATTGGGTTTGTAGGCCGCAGCTTCGTTGGCCAATTTGGTGTCCTCCAATTTTTGCACTTGTGCAGCAATAGTTTCGTCTTCAATTTTTTCGAAAAGCAACTCGGGTGTGCCAATTTGCGAACCTTCAATTAGTAGGTCAATTTTACCTAAGTCGACCCAGTTGAATGCATTCATGCCGAGCATGTTGCGCAATTTTGCCGACGTAAATGGCAAAAATGGTTCGAAAGCAATGGCCAAATTTGCAGCAATTTGCAGACTTAAATGCATGATGGTTGCTACGCGATCCATGTCAGTTTTAGCCACTTTCCATGGCTCAGTGTCGGCTAGGTATTTGTTGCCAATACGTGCCAAGTTCATGGCTTCTTTTTGCGCATCGCGGAATCGGAAATTGTTGAGCAGTTTTTCAACATCTGCTTTCACATTTACAAATTCTTCAAGCGTTTGCTTGTCATAATCGGTCAACTCGCCCAAAGCAGGTATTTTGCCGTCGTAATATTTTTGTGTGAGAACCAATGCACGGTTAATGAAATTTCCGAAAATAGCCACTAACTCATTGTTGTTGCGTGCCTGAAAATCTTTCCACGTAAAGTCGTTGTCCTTTGTTTCGGGTGCATTGGCTGTGAGTACATAGCGCAAAACATCTTGCTTACCAGGAAATTCTTCTAAATACTCGTGCAACCACACGGCCCAATTGCGCGATGTCGAAATTTTATCGCCTTCGAGGTTCAAAAATTCGTTGGCAGGTACGTTTTCGGGCAAAATATACGAGCCTTCGGCTTTGAGCATGGCCGGAAAAACGATACAGTGAAACACAATATTGTCTTTACCAATAAAGTGCAACAAGCGTGTTTCAGGGTCTTTCCACCATTTCTCCCACGAGTCGGGCAGCAATTCTTTTGTGTTCGAAATATATCCAATGGGCGCATCGAACCACACATAAAGCACTTTTCCTTCGGCACCTTCCACAGGTACCGGAATTCCCCAATCGAGGTCGCGGCTCACAGCACGTGGTTGCAAACCCATGTCGAGCCAACTTTTGCATTGTCCGTAAACGTTTGGTTTCCATTCTTTGTGCTCTTCCAAAATCCACTCACGTAACCAAGATTCGTGTTGGTCGAGCGGCAGATACCAGTGTTTTGTTTCGCGCATAACGGGTGCAGCACCACTTATGGCCGATTTGGGGTTGATTAAATCGGTTGGGTTGAGCGATGTGCCACAAGCTTCGCATTGGTCGCCATATGCATTTTCATTGCCACAATGCGGGCATTTGCCTGTAATGTAGCGGTCGGCCAAAAATTGCTGCGCTGTTTCGTCGTAATATTGCTCATTCGATTTTTCGATAAATCCACCTTTATCGTTGATGGTTTTAAAAATTTCGGAAGCAAGCTCACGATGCGTAGGTGAGGTAGTGCGCGAATATACATCGAACGAAATACCAAAATCTTCGAATGATTTCTTAATTATGTTGTGGTATCTGTCCACAATATCTTGTGGTGTTACACCTTCTTTTTTTGCTTTAATGGTAATGGGCACGCCATGTTCATCGCTACCGCCAACGAACAAAACTTCCTCGCCTTTGAGGCGCAAGTAGCGCACATAAATATCGGATGGTACATACACACCCGCCAAATGCCCGATATGTACAGGCCCGTTGGCATAGGGCAAAGCCGATGTAACTGTTGTACGTTTAAAATTTGTCATGCTTCGAAAATATATTTTTGTATCTTAATAAATCAAAGTGTAATGCCTTCTGAATTAATAATTTTATCCCCAAAAACAATTTCTTTATTTCATTCATGTAAATACATTGCTTTTTCTTCATTTCCACATCTCGAATGAACTATCTTGCAAATGTTTGCATCTGAAATTTGTTGTTTTGCGTATAAAAATTCGTTTGGCTTGCAAAGATACTTACAAAAAATTAAACAGCCATCGTTTTGGGTTAAAAATGAAAAACGAAAATGAGAGAAACGAATATTTTTCTCACAGAATTTGCAAAGGGTAGGGGTATGCAGCGTTTTTCACGACAACATACCCCTACTGAAAAAATACTCAATGTTTTGAGAAATGATTATTTTAAGAAAATCTAATGTTTTTTTCTCCAAATACTTACTTCGCAGTTTTGCAATGTTTTTATGCGCGAACATTCGTGTTTTTTAAGTTCAATATCAATGGGTGGCTGCACAAGCTCAAAGTGCAGCGAGAGTAAGTCTTTAATTCCTTCGAACGAGCTTACTGGTTCGCCATCCTTTTTAAAACCACCCAGCCAATGTTCTACTTTTATGTTGTTGGCAGTCCAGTCGTAGGTAGAGCTTATTACCAAATAGCCACCATTGTTGATGCGCTCATGAATATTTTTGAGAAATAAAATGGGGCAAGTAAGTTCTTCGAGCAATTGTGGGGCAACAAGCAAATCGTAGCCCGTGTAAAGCGGTTTCAGATTGTTGGCATTGTCTTGCATAAACTGAATTTTGTGTTTGCTGTCAGCAAAGTCGTAGTCGGCAAGCACCTGCTCACGATAATGCAGCAACTCGCCCTCGTCCTTCACAATAAAGCGCATGTAACCTTGGTTTTGCAACTGTATGGGCATGCGAATGTAGCGTGCCGAAGCATCGATGGCTGTTATTTTTTTTACAAATGGCGCAAGCTCAAATGCCAACCTTCCTGTGTCGGGGTTTAAGTCGAGTACGTTCATTTGGTTTGTGTTGGCAATATTCTCAACAATATGTTTTGCCAGTTTAGTGCAGAAATTTTCTTTCGCAGTCCACATATCTTCGCACGAATTGGCTACTTCGCGGTCGGTTTCGTACTCGTTGTTTTCAATAACCAGCGGTTTTTCCGAACGCACAATTCTAAAGCCTGCATGTTGGTAAAAATGCCTGCGAAATGCATATCGTGCGTGTTTAGTGGCTTCATTACCAGTCGAAATCCACGAACCTCCTTTTATCAGGTTGTGTTTTGTGTCGAAAGTTGGCGTCGAAAAATCGTCGTACAGTGGGTGTACTTTAAAGCCAGGGTAGCCTGTAATTGGGCTTTCGGTCCATTGCCACACATTTCCTATTACATCGAAAAAATCGCCTTGTGCAAACATATCCACAGGGCAAGGCGATGAGTAATGCTCCAAATTAATATTGCCCGGTGCCACTTCCCACGCGTCCATGTCGGGTAAATTGGCGGCTGCATAAATGGCATACCACTCGGCCTCAGTAGGTAGCCGGTGGGTTTTGCCTTCTTTTGCAGTTTTCCAATTACAAAATGCTTTGGCTTCTAAGTAGTTTATTTCTACAGGCCAACTCCAAGGCATTTCAATCTCTTCGGCCACTAGTCGGAGAAAATATTTGCCATTGCGCAAATGCCAAAACAATGGCATGGTGGCTTGTTTGAAGTTGCGCCATTGCCATCCTTCTTCTGTCCAATAGCTTTCGTTTTCGTAAGCTCTATCTTCTACAAAGGCCAAAAATTCGGCATTCGACACCAACATTTTCGATGCTTCGAATTCATCAACGGCTACTTCAAATTTACCATACTCGTTGTCCCAACCATAAAATTTGTGGTTGGGCAATTTGCCTAAAGTCAGTTTTTGGGCTTTTACGTTTATGTATTCGTTGTTTTTTATGCTTGCATTTTGTGTGCATATGTTGCCAAAATTGCCGCTTACAACTTCGTGAAGTGGCAGTTGTCGAATAAGTACCGACGATGTTTCGAGATGGATGCGTTCGTGCTCAATGCCCATCATAATTATCCAAAATGGGTCGTTCCACAGTATGGGCAATTGTAATTCGAAATTGTCGATACAATTTAAAATTACTTTTTTTGCTTTGTTTCGATAGTCTCTAACGGCTTCCACTGCTGGCCAATCGTAGTGTTTCTCGTTCAAATCGTCCCAACTCATTTCATCAACGCCTATGGCAAAAATCGATTCGAAAGCCGGGTTGATGCGTGTGTCGATTAATTTTGCTAAAAATAATTTGTTGATATAAAACACAGCAGTGTGCCCCAAGTAGAACAGCAAAATATGTCGCAAGGGGTCGCCGCGATGATAAAAAACTTCATCGTGCGCCAATTGCGAATAGAGTTTTTCGTCAATGGCCCATGTTTTTTCGAAATAATTTCTAATTTCAATTCTTTTTGCATCTGGTGTGCCGTTTTGTAAATCAATGGTTTTTGAAATTAAGTTCTGCATAATTTATGTGTGTATTTTTTTGTGTAAATATAGTTTTTTCATTTCGAAATCATTATTATCTGTCACATTTTTTTTTGTTTGAATTTCGCTGTCAATTGTTGTAAATCCCACATCGACATATAATTTAAGTGCAACCAAGTTTTTCTCCCAAACTCTTATCATTAAATCATTGTAATTGCTGTTTTGGCAATCGGATATAAATTGTTCTAAAAGTTTTTTTCCAAAGCCTTTTCCCCTAAAGGCTTTGTCGACAAATACTTCGGATATATAAATACATTTTTCAGTTTCAATGCTATTGTCGAATTTTACTTTTATATCACTTTGTGTATCGAGCGTGTTGGCCCATAGCGAAGCCACAATTTTATCATCAATTTCAACTACATACAACCATAATTTTTCCTCAGGCATGGCTATGAGTTTGTTTCGAACCATTTCGAGGTCAATTTTTTGTGCTGCATTGCCTGTGCTATATGTCGATGCATACAAAAGGAGTATCTCCTCCATTCGTTCGATGCGCTCTTTGTTTGATATTTGCCTAATCATTTAGTATATATTGTTTTTGTATTAACAATTCGTGCTTGTTACTTGTTCAGCATTACAGCCTTTTTTGAAACATTCTGAATAAAAGATTATTTTCATAAGGTTTTGAATTTTGAATTGTTTTTGGGTTGAAATGAATATTGTGTGAATTTACTTCGGTTTTAAATGCATGTTTGTGTTGTTTCAACTTTTTGTTTGTCGAAAAAACTCTTTCAACTCTTATTGCTAAATCATATTTTTTCATTATGTTTGTAGTCCGATCAAAAAAAACACTTATTTATTTATCACTTAAAAACAAAAAAATCATGAAACATTTTCCACCATCGGAGCTTATTATTAATGGCGATGGAAGTATTTTCCATTTGCATTTAAAACCCGAACAATTGGCCGACAATATTATACTCGTTGGCGACCCAGGCCGTGTAGCCTTAGTAGCGAGTTTCTTCGATTCGCAGGAGTTTTCGGTATCGAGTCGTGAGTTCAATACCATTACTGGTACTTACAAAGGCAAGCGCATTTCGGTAATTTCTACAGGTATTGGTACCGATAATATTGATATTGTTGTAAACGAATTGGACGCTTTGGCC
>CAZEVV010000032.1:0-4738 GCA_964515675.1 uncultured Paludibacter sp.
TCGATGGACATCACGTCGTCCGAAATGACAAAGTATGCTGCAAACTCGATGCTTGCTACTAAAATTAGTTTTATCAACGATATTGCAAATCTATGCGAAATTGTAGGTGCCGACATCAATCTTGTACGCAAAGGCATAGGCTCCGATTCGCGCATTGGCTATAAGTTTCTTTATCCTGGCGTGGGTTATGGTGGCTCTTGTTTCCCAAAAGATGTGCAAGCATTGGTGCGAACAGCGCAAGATTACGATTACGATTTAAAAGTACTCAAAGCTGTCGAAGAGGTGAATTATTACCAAAAAACAGTTTTATATAATAAGATTTTTAATTATTTTGGAGGTAATCTCGAGGACAAAACCATTGCGCTTTGGGGCTTGTCGTTCAAACCCGAAACGGATGATATGCGCGAGGCGCCTTCGTTGGTGCTTATCGAGAAATTGCTCGAAAAAGGTGCAAACGTAACTGCCTACGACCCCATTGCTATGCACGAAGCCGAACGTATATTGGGCAATAAAATTAAATATTGCAAAGATATGTACGAAGCACTTATAGGTGTGGATGCGTTGGCAGTGGTTACCGAGTGGAGCGAATTCCGTTTGCCCAATTTCAAAGTTATGGCTAAATTGATGAACGATAAAGTTTTGTTTGATGGCAGAAATGTGTTTGATATTGAACAAATTGAAGACTTCGAATTTAAATACTTTAGCATTGGTCGTAAGCCAATAAATGTTTAGCAATAATTTTTTATTTGCACGATATTAATTATGCAAATAATATTTTGTATAAATTTTAACTGTTGTAAATCATAGGTTTGCAACAGTTAAAATAGATGTCCGCCAGCTTTTTTGTTCGAAATTTTAAATCTTTCGCACCATGAATATCATTATACAACTACTATATTTGGTCGAAATAATTGTGTTTGCATATATTTATATTGCAGCCATTTATGTTTTTTTATTTGCTTTTTTTGCTGTATTTTACCGACCCGCAAAACCCAAAGTCATTAATTTTTATAGCAAAATGGCGGTGCTTATCCCTGGTTATAAAGAGGATAAAGTGATTGTTGATGTGGCAAACGATGCATTAAAGCAAAATTACCCTACGGATGCCTTTGATGTAGTTGTTATTGCCGACCAATTTCAGCCCGAAACGCTCGAGCTTTTACGTGCGCTTCCCATAAAACTTATTGAAGTAAAATTTGAGCAAAGTACAAAGTCGAAGGCGCTCAATGCAGCTATGGCGCAATTGCCCGATACTTACGATGTGGCTGTAATTTTGGATGCTGATAATTTAATGGAGCCTGAGTTTTTAAACAAAATAAACCAAGCTTTTGCCAATGGATTTAAGGTTGTGCAAGGGCATAGGGTGGCCAAAAATATGAATACAGCTTTTGCTGTGCTCGACGCCGTTAGCGAGGAGTTGAACAATACGATTTTCCGTAAGGGACATCGTGTTTTGGGTCTTTCGTCGGCGTTAATTGGTTCGGGAATGGCTTTCGAATATCAAATGTTTAAAACGCGAATGGCCGCTATTAAGGCAATTGGCGGATTTGATAAGGAGCTTGAACTGACACTTTTGCGCGACAGAGTAAAAATTGAATATCTCAATGATGCTTTGGTGTACGACGAAAAAGTACAAAAAATTGAAGTTTTCGAAAATCAGCGCAAACGATGGCTGTCGGCACAATTTGTGTATTTTCGTAGGTTTTTTGTAGCAGGGCTCAAAGATTTATTTCTTAAGGGAAATGTCGATTTTTTCGACAAAGTTTACCAAATGATTTCCCCACCTCGTGTTTTGTTGTTGGGATTTACATTTATATTCACTGTTTTAAGTTTTGTGTTGCGCTCGTTGTTTGGTAGCATTCCTCTTTTTACACTCGACAGCGAAGCATGGTTTCATGCCTTAGCCTTGGTTGTAATTGCTTTTGTTATAGCTATTCCGGTAAAATTTTATAATAAACAAACACTCAAGGCAATTCTTACATTGCCCAAAGCTTTTTTGTCGATGTTCCTCTCATTGTTCAAACTAAAAGGAGCTAACAAAAAGTTTATTCATACACAGCATGGCACCGATGATTAGGCGCTCAATTGTGTGTGGATGACTGTTTTTATTTTCGCTTGATGATACTTACGCTTTGATGCGGTATTTGTTGAATTGCTATTTTAGCTTTATCGACTATTGTACACTTAATAATTTTAAGCACATGAAACGAGCCATGAGTAATAACTCACACAAAGAGATGATTATTATTGGCGAGTTCCATCTGACAATTACAAATTAAATTATAAACAGATGAAAATTGGTATTGAAGGGCAACGACTTTTTCGGCGCAAAAAGCATGGAATGGACATGGTGGCGCTCGAATTGATAAAGAACTTACAAATTATTGACAAAGAAAACGAGTATGTTATATTTGTGAAACCCGACGAGGATAATACTTGTATACCTCAAGCTGTTAATTTTAAGGTTGTTGAGGTGTCGGGTGGCGCATATCCTTTGTGGGAACAGTTTGCATTGCCTCGAGCAGTTGAGGCCGAAGCTTGCGATATTTTGCATTGCACGAGCAATACTGCGCCTATAAAGTGTAAAGTGCCCATCATTACTATTATACATGATATTATTTATCTCGAAAAACTTCAACTATTCAAATCGGGTGCTAGTATGTATCAACGTTTTGGTAATTTATATAGGCGTTGGATAGTGCCTGAAGTTGCAAAAAAAAGTAGATATGTGACTACCGTTTCGAATTTCGAAAAAGAGCGTATGAATGAGGTGTTGCAATTGGGCGATAAACTTGTTGCTGTGCACAATGGCGTTAGTCAGCACTTTAGAGTAATAACCGATAGCGATGAATTGCAACATGCAAAAGCAAAATACAAATTGCCCGATAGATTTTTGTTTTTTCTAGGCAATACCGACCCCAAAAAAAACACAGCCAATGTATTAAAAGCATTTGCTGAGTTTAATCGTGCATCGGATGTGGCTTATAAACTTGTAATGCTCGATTACGAAGAAAAAGCTTTGCAAAAGCTATTGTCGTCGATTGGGTGTAGCGAAATACGAAACGATATTGTAATGACAGGCTATGTGCCAAATGCCGAATTGCCAGCCATTATCAATCAGTGTAAAGTGTTTTTATATCCTTCGTTGCGCGAAAGTTTTGGCATTCCAATACTCGAAGGTATGGCATGTGGCGTGCCAGTCATCACGTCGAATACCTCGTCGATGCCCGAGATAGCTGGCGATGCTGCATTGTTGGTCGACCCCTATCAGTACAAAGAAATTGTTGACGCAATAAAGCAAGTGCTGGGCAACGAAACTCTTAAAGCAAATTTGTGCAGCAAAGGGCCCGAGCGTGCGAAAGCTTTTTCGTGGAAAGCCATGGCCGAAAAGTATTTACAGTTGTACAAGCAATTGTATGCCGAAATTTGAAGTGTTTCTTTTTGAATTTGAATATTTTTTGCAAATGTTGAATATTAATACAAATATATTATGCCAAAAGTAGGATTATATACAATAACCGATTATGTTAATTATGGCAATCGGTTGCAAAATTATGCTGGGCAAGAAATTTTAAAAACCTTGGGGTGCGATGTCGAAAGCATTATTAATGAGCCTCATATTGTGCACGATACGGCCATCGAGTATAACAAAAAACGTTTGATAAATGCATTGTCACAAAATCCATTTGCTTTAATCAAAAGAATAGGTGTAAAGTATCGTGAACGAAAAAACAAGCATTTGTTGGCCGAATGCAAAAAGCGTAAAGATATTGCTTTTCGTGCATTTTCGAAAAAATATATTGTAGAAACCGATTTTGTGATAAAAAATAATGAGGTGCCCAATGATATTGATTTGCGTTATGACTATTGTGTTGTTGGAAGCGATCAAATTTGGAATCCGAACATACGCTATGGCGCGCCCTACGATTTTTTGAGTTTTGTGAGTCCCGAAAAACGCATTGCTTTTGCGCCTAGTTTTGGTGTGTCGCAAATACCCGAAAAATATAAAGAGCAATACAGTAAATACCTTAAAGCCATGGCGCATTTATCGGTACGCGAGGACAAAGGAGCCGAAATAATTCGCACACTCAGCGGTCGCGAAGCGCAAGTTTTGGTGGACCCTACATTGGTGCTTACTAAACAGCAATGGTTGGCAATAGCAAAACCCGCAGCACAAAAACCGGCGGGCAAGTATTTGCTCACTTATTTTATTGGCGAAGTGTCGACAAAACGTATGAAAGTTTTACGCAAAATAGCAGCCATTAAAAATCTCGAAATTGTACAAATGAATAGTTTGGCCGACTATAAGCGCTTTGATGCCGACCCTGCCGAATTTATCGATTATGTGCGCAATGCATCAATTATTTGTACTGATAGTTTTCATTCATGCATATTTTCAATCATTTTCGAGCGTCCATTTGTTGTTTTCAATCGCGAGGGTAGAAGCGCCAAAATGTCGTCGCGCCTCGATACTTTGTTGGGCAAGTTGAATTTGCAACACAGATGGCTGCACAATATTAAAAATGATGCGGATTATTTCAAAGTTGATTTTGGCCACGTGCCTGCTATTGTTGAAAACGAACGCCGAGTTTTTTATAATTATTTGCGCACAGCAATGAAAATTGAGAAAAAAGTATTGGTAAGTTCATAATTGTTTGTGGATGTTTATGCTAAATTAATCGATTTCTACAAAAAAAATTATATAAATACTCAACACGAAACACGAAACACGAAACAC
>CAZEVV010000032.1:4838-19015 GCA_964515675.1 uncultured Paludibacter sp.
AAACACAAAACACATATGCCCATCAATCAATTAAAAATAGGAGCAGCACTTTCGTATTTGCACATTGGCCTAGGTGCTTTTGTGTCGATATTGTACACGCCCGTCATGCTTCGACTTCTTGGTCAAAGCGAGTATGGTTTGTATAGTTTAGTAGCTTCGGTTGTTGCATATTTGAGCTTGTTCAGTTTCGGATTTGGCAGTGCTTATGTTCGTTATTTCTCGATATATAAAACAAATGACGATAAATTAGGACTGGCCAAATTAAATGGGATGTTTTTAACTATATTCTCTGTTTTGGGTTTAATAGTTGTTGTTGCGGGTGTTTTTTTAGTTGTAAATTCCGATAAGGTTTTCGGCTCCGAACTTACTGCCGATGAGCTGAATAAAGCACATTGGTTGTTGATAATCATGTTGTTGAACTTAGTTGTCACCTTCCCAACCATAGTTTTTAATTCGTATATAAGTGCGCGCGAAAAATTTTTGTTTCAAAAATCATTATTGTTATTTAAAACTCTAATAAGTCCTGTTTTAATAATAACAATATTGCTCATGGGTTATCGCTCTGTAGGCATGGCTGTTGTAATTACTGTTTTAAGTTTGGTTATTGAACTGGTAAATATTTGGTTTTGTTTTGCCAAGGCCGAAATGAAAATTAAAATTGCTCGTTTCGATACGGCTTTACTCAAGGAACTTTTTATTTTCTCGTCGTTCATTTTTATGAATTTGGTTGTAAATCAGATTAATTGGAATGTTGATAGGTATATTATTGGTTGGTACAAAGGAACGGTTGAAGTTGCTATTTATAGTATTGCCGCGCAGCTGAATACATATTTTTTAACATTTTCAACTGCTATTTCGAATGTATATATCCCACGAGTAAATACCATGATTGCAGCTAATTGTAGTAATTGGCAACTTACCGAGCTTTTTACGCGCATTGGTCGTTTACAGTTTTTAGTGCTTTCGATGGTTGTTGCTTTTTTGGTCGTTTTCGGAAAGGCTTTTATAAGTCTTTGGGCCGGCCCCGATTATGTTGGCGCATATCAGATGGCTTTATTACTCATTATTCCAGTTACTATTCCGTTAATTCAGAATTTGGGCATCGAAATACAACGCGCCAAAAATATGCATAAATTCCGTTCGTGGGTATATTTGTTTATTGCAATTGCTAATGTGTTAATATCTATTCCATTGGTGCAAATGTATGGTGGTGTAGGTGCCGCCATTGGTACAGCAATTGCATTGATAGTGGGCAATGTTTTGATTATGAATTGGTATTATCATAAAAAAGTAGGACTGAATATTATGTACTTTTCGAAGCAAATAATGAGAGTTTTGCCAGCATTAATTTTACCAGCCATAGTGGGTTATGTTATATTGCAAAATGTTGACTTGATGCAAATTAAAGCTTTTGTTGTGTCGGCTTTGGCATATATTGTATTGTTTTTTGTGTGTTTGTGGTTTTTTGCAATGAATAATTACGAACGCGATTTAATACTAAAACCATTGCAAAAATTAAAAGCAAAGTTTATAAAATAAAGACATATCATATTATATGGAAGCATTGAAACAGAAATTAAAAGG
This sequence comes from uncultured Paludibacter sp., assembly GCA_964515675.1. Taxonomy (GTDB): domain Bacteria; phylum Bacteroidota; class Bacteroidia; order Bacteroidales; family Paludibacteraceae; genus Paludibacter. The sequence goes on from CAZEVV010000032.1 coordinate 6,423, forward strand.
TCTAATACCAAAGTCGATAATGTATCGCTATTATTTACACAGTGCTCAAAAGGCTGTTTTGCCCGATTTAAAGCGTCGCGTGTACGATAAGGTTTACAACGACTCGGAAGTTGATCGCCTCAAACGCGATCTTACATTGCAATATCATATTGTTGAAAAAGGTTTAACCATGCCCGAACCTCGTCCTGGTTTTGGCCGACTTGTAGTACTTAAACTTTGCGATTTGGTTATTAAATATGATAAAATGCAACTACCGACCGATGCGCTTGAGTTTTCGCAATCGGTTTCGGTGTTAAAAGAGTATTATCAATTTCACAAAAGTATAGCTTTTGAGCTCGATGCCGAAGTACGAGCAAAATTAGTACCTATTGTTGAAGGTTTTAAAAATGTAGTAGGTTTGTCGCAAATAAGCACTAGCAATGCCGAGTATTTCAGGCATATAAATGCGCCTTTCGATGTTTTTTCACATTCGCGTTATTCGGTGCGCAACTATAGTAAAATAGAAGTGCCGGTGGAGCTACTGCTCGAATGTGTTGATTTGGCGCAAAAAAGCCCCTCGTTTTGTAATCGACAACCAACACGCGTTCACATTGTTAAGTCGGCCGAAAAGAAACAAGCCATACTCGATATTCAAAACGGAAATCGAGGCTTTGGATATTTAGCCGAAACGCTTATTGTTTTAACATCTGTAATTTCAACAACAAAGGACATACACGAACGTAACGAAAATCATCTTAATGGCGGTATGTTTGCCATGAGTTTACTGTTGGCAATGCATTTCAAAAAAATTGCTGCATGTGCGCTCAATTGGGCTGTTTCGGAAGATAAAGAAATTGTAATGCGGCGCATTTTGAAGCTCGATTCCAACGAAATACCTTTGTTGGTAATATCCTGTGGTTTTCCGCCCGAAACATTTAATGTGGCTGCTTCGCCACGTAAAAAAGCGAATGAAATAACAGTAAGTCATTTGTAATTAATAATTTAAAATTGAATATTGTGAGCTGGATTGAGATTCTTTTTTGGATAATGTTGCTTTTGGTGTTTTATACATATTTAGGATATGGCATAGTTTTGTTTGTACTTTTACAAATAAAGCGATTGTTTAAACGGAAAAAAGAACTAATTTTGACCGATGATGAGTTGCCACACATTACTTTATTGGTGGCGGCCTACAACGAAGAGGATTATGTTGCAAAAAAAGTGGAGAATACGCGTTCGTTGGATTATCCTGCCGAAAAATTACATCAAATGTGGGTAACAGATGGATCGGATGACAAAACGCCTCAATTGTTGGCCGCATACCCCGATGTAAAAGTGTTGCATAAGCCCGAGCGTGCAGGTAAAATTGCTGCAATGAATCGGGCAGTAAAATATGTCGATACTGCAATTGTTGTATTTTCGGATGCCAACACTTTGCTGGGGCACGAGTCGATGAGGCGTATTGCAACTATGTTTGCCGATCCTAAAACAGGTTGTGTGTCGGGCGAGAAGCGTATTTTTAATGCCGAGCACGAAGCAGCATCAGCGGCAGGCGAAGGTTTGTATTGGAAATACGAGTCGACTTTGAAACGTTGGGACGCAGAACTGTATTCGGCTGTAGGTGCTGCTGGAGAGTTGTTTGCCATTCGAACCGAACTTTTCAACGAGGTGGAACCCGATACTTTGCTCGACGATTTTATTATTTCGTTGCGCGTAGCGATGCAGGGTTACAAAATCGATTACGACCCCGAAGCCTATGCTATCGAGTCGGCGTCGGCCAATGTTAAAGAAGAATTGAAGCGCAAAATACGCATCGCAGCAGGCGGTATTCAATCGGTGGTGCGTTTGTATCCATTGCTCAATATTTTTAAATACGGATTGTTGTCGTTTCAATATATCTCGCATCGTGTTTTGCGTTGGACAGTTACGCCAGTTGCGCTTATTTTGCTTTTCGTTCTAAACATAGCATTGGCGTTTAGCTCTTCGTTTTTTATGATAGTATTGGGCTTGCAAATTTTATTTTACCTAATGGCACTTGTAGGTTGGGTGCTCGAAAGTAAAAAAATGAAAAGCAAAATACTTTTTGTGCCATATTATTTCTTTATAATGAATTATGCTGTTTTTATGGGTATAGGGCGTTATTTGAAAAAAACACAAAGCGTAAATTGGGAACGTGCACAACGTGCGAAGTAAATTTTTAAAAAATATTTAATCGAAATAATAAATTACACTATATGAGCAGAATACTTATTACTGGTGGTGCGGGTTTTATTGGTTCGCACCTTTGCGACAGACTTTTGGCTGAGGGAAATGAGGTTATTTGTTTGGATAACTTTTTTACGGGGCGACGCAAAAATATCGAACACAATCTTTCGCATCCTTATTTCGAATTTGTGCGACACGATGTGACAACGCCTTATATGGCCGAGGTCGACGAAATTTACAACTTGGCTTGTCCGGCATCGCCAGTTCATTATCAGTACAATCCTATCAAAACCGTAAAAACTTCGGTTATGGGAGCTATTAATATGCTTGGATTGGCCAAACGTGTAAAAGCAAAAGTACTTCAAGCTTCGACCAGCGAGGTGTATGGCGACCCGCATGTGCACCCACAACCCGAAGAATATTGGGGAAATGTGAATACCATTGGCATACGCTCGTGTTACGACGAAGGAAAACGTTGTGCCGAAACGCTTTTTATGGATTATCATCGCCAAAATAGTGTGAGAATTAAAATTATTCGCATTTTTAATACTTATGGACCGCGTATGAATCCGGATGATGGACGTGTGGTTTCGAACTTTATTGTGCAGGCGCTCAAAGGCCAGGATATTACCATTTTTGGCGATGGACAACAAACACGTAGCTTTCAGTATGTCGACGATTTGCTTGAAGGAATGGTGCGCATGATGAAAACCGGCGACGACATAATTGGTCCTGTTAATATTGGCAATCCCAACGAGTTTACTATGCTCGAATTGGCATCGAAAGTGATTGATATGACGGGTTCGAAATCGAAACTCATTTTTCAGGAATTACCTTCCGACGACCCAAAACAACGTCAACCTGATATCCGTAGGGCAGGGGAGTGGCTCGGTGGTTGGACACCTAATATTCAACTCGAAGAAGGTTTGAAAAAAACAATTGCTTATTTCGAGCAAGAATTACGCTGATAATATTTGATAAATATATATGTTGAAAGCCCAAAACATTAAACTTGTTTTGGGCTTTGCATTTTTAACTATTTCAAAATTCCTAACCACAGATAAGTTTAATATTTTATGATTCGGGTTAATGATTTACTCGTTTTTATGTTTTAAATACTATTTCTCAATTGTGTGAATTGTGTTGTATGTAAGGTGAAAGTAGTTTTGGAAACTTCGAATCAAACGCAATATACTTGCTATGTCGAAATAAAGGACTATTTTTGCAGTTGAATTCAATAATTATACGAATATGTTAAGTTTGTCGATTATAACTCAAAACAACAAAGAAATAAGAGAGTGGTTGCTTGCGCATTTACATAATCTGGGTTTCGAAAGCGACACATCGAAGCTTTTTGCGGCTATTTTAATGGTTTTGGCCTTGGCTTTGGCTTCGTTTGCAATGGCCGTGCTGGTGCGTCAGATTTTAAAAACTCTATTGCAAAAATCGGCCAAAACAAAGCACAATCTTTTCCCCGAAGCACTTCTGAAAAACAATTTTCATAATTATGTAAGTTGGCTTGCGCCTTACATAATTTTTGTGAACAGCATGGATGTTGTTGCGCTGCTATTTAGTGCGGGTTTATTAGTGGTTATCGAAAAAGCGCTATTTGTTGCATTGGTGTATTTTGTGTTGCGTATTATTTTAGCATTTGTAAATGCTGCTTTTGATAGTTTGCGCAACCAACCCAACTATCACGACAAGCCAATAAATAGTTATCGCCAAGTATTCAAAATTTTTGTTGTAATTGTTGGAGTTGTTGTAATTTTCTCAACCATTACAGGTCAATCGCCTTATAAGTTTTTTGCCGCAATGGGTGCTGCATCGGCTATATTACTGCTTATGTTTAAGGATGTAATAATGGGTTTTGTGGCAAGCGTACAGGTTACAACCAACGACATGGTGCGCATTGGCGACTGGATAACAATGCCCAAATATGGCGCCGATGGCGATGTGATTGAAATAACGCTCACAACTGTAAAGATACAGAATTTCGATAAAACAATTTCAACCATTCCTACTTATGCCCTTATTTCCGATTCGTTTCAGAACTGGCGTGGTGTTATTAGTTCGGGAGGCCGACGCATAAAGCGTGCTTTATATATAAAGCAAAATAGCATTCGGTTTATACACGACAACGAGATTGAGCGCTTTCGTAATATTGAGCGAATACGTGATTATATCGAAGCCAAAAAATCGGAAATTGATGCACATAATAACAATATTGGTGCTGATAAATCGTTTTTAATCAATGGACGAAACCTTACAAATATTGGATTGTTTCGCAAATACATCGAGCTATATCTTACCAATCATCCAAGTATAAATCAGGATATGATATTGATGGTTCGTCAGCTTGCACCCACCGAAACAGGTATGCCACTTGAAATTTATGCATTTACAAATACCACAAAATGGGTAAAGTACGAATATATTATGGCCGACATTATCGACCATATCATTGCAGCAGTTGGGTATTTCGATTTGCAAATTTTCGAACGGCCTTCGAATAGCGATAATTGTAAATAAATTTTACGATAAAGCTGTAGTAAGTGCATTATAAAAAGTAGTTTGAAATCACACAAAAAAAGCTTGTGCAATTATAATGCACAAGCTTTTTTTCGATTCAACGCTCATTTGTATACGTTGCTGTGTTTTAATTAAATTTGAAGCTTTTTTAGCTCAATTTCAATCGAGGTGCAACCCCCATGTTTTAAAAATATTTTTGTTCGCTACCTTCTATCGAGCTAAGCAAATTGTTGGCAAGACGACTTGCACCAAAGCGAAATGAGTGATTGTTGAGCCACTCGTTGCCCAAAATTTGTTGTACCAAAGTATAATGCTTTACAGCATCTTCGGTAGTTACAATACCACCAGCAGGTTTGTAGCAAACTTTCTCGCCAGTAGCGTCGAACCATTCTTTTATTGCTGTACACATTACATATGTTGCTTCGAGTGTTGCCATTACAGGCATTTTACCGGTCGAAGTTTTAATAAAGTCGGCGCCAGCTGCCATAGCAATGAGTGATGCTTTTTTGATGTTCGAAACTGATTGCAAATGACCACTTTCGATAATAACTTTGAGATGTGCATTGCGACATGCAGCTTTTAGTTCGCTCAATTCTTCGTAAACCCCTTGGTAGTTACCTTCAAGAAATTTGCCAATTGAGATAACAACATCAATTTCACTTGCACCATCAACAACAGCCATTGATGTTTCGGCAACTTTTACTTCGATAAAAGTTTGCGACGAAGGAAATCCAGCCGATACAGCTGCTATTCCAATGTTTTCTTTTAAGTTTTCTTTTACTAATGCTACAAAATTGGGGTAAACGCAAATAGCGCCCACATTGGGAAGGTGCGGATATATTGCTTTGAAACCGTTTACTTTATCCACCATGGCAAGTATTTCGGCATTGGTGTCGGTACTGTTGAGCGAAGTGAGGTCAATCATGTTTAAGCATTGCGCATACACTTCTTTGTTGTTGTTAGCTTCGAAATTGTTTGCAAGAATGTTTTCAATGTCTTGCTTTACAGTTGCTTCCTCTAAGTTGCAATTGTATTTTTCAAATAATTCGTCGAATTTATTCATGATATTGTGTTTTTATGATTGTGCGTGTTGTTTTAAAAAAAGCTATTTTAATTTTTCGTTATCGAGATGTCGTGTAGCATCGCGCTGCGTTTTTTTTGCCATGTTTTTCTCAAAAGCTTCGCTCAAATTCACGCCTGTTTGGTTGGCTAAACATATCAACACCCATAGAACATCGGCCATTTCGTCCGCCATATCTATGTCCGATTCGGTGTTTTTGAATGACTGATCGCCATATTTGCGAGCCATAACACGCGCCAATTCGCCTACTTCTTCGGTGAGTATTGCCATATTGGTGAGTTCCGAAAAATATCGTACACCATAGGTTTTTATCCACGTGTCGACTTGGTTTTGAGCTTGTTCGATGGTCATAAAAACTATTCGTTTAAGCGTGCAATCACAGTTTCGTTGCCTGTTGTTGAGTCGCCTACTTTTACATAAATTTCAGTATCCATAGGGAAAAATAAATCGACACGCGAACCAAATTTTATAAAGCCTAATTGTTCGTTGAGGTGACACTCTTTGCCTGAATGTGCGTAAGTAACAATGCGACGAGCCAATGCACCTGCTATTTGACGCAATAAAATTTGGTGGTTACCTGTTGTTTCGATAACCACTGTCGAACGTTCGTTTTCGGTGCTCGACTTGGGCAAAAATGCAGCCATGTGTTTGCCATTGTGATGTATGGCTTTAATTACATGTCCGCGCACCGGATACCAATTGGCATGTACATTGAATACCGACATAAAAATGGAAACTTGTATGCGTTTGTCGCCAAAATATTCGTGTTCCTCTACAGGCTCAACAGCTACAATGGTGCCATCGGCGGGGGCAATCACCAAGCTCGGGTCGTCGATATAGCTTTTGCGATTGGGATTGCGGAAAAAATAAGCGAAAAATAGAAGCACCATACACGATAGCACCAAATTTACGCCTAGTATTACCATAGGGAATTTTAAATAGATGAAAACATTTGCCAGAAACAAAATAAACAAAAGGCTCACCATTATCATGCGACCTTCTTTGTGAATTCGAATATACTTCATAAGATTACGTTGATTATCAGTCTTTTGTTATTCAAGTCGACGATAATTCAAAAAAATGATTATGTATTAATAATTGTTTTATTGCTTACCCAAAATGAGCTTTAGCGAACAAAGATAAATAAAAGTTTGGTGATTACAAAAAAAGAATATCTACATAAATATTCTTTTTGAAAAATGACATGTTTTGATTAACTTTGCATGCCGAAAGTGTTGGAAGTGAAAATACATACATTTTATCGACAAAAATTATCGACAAAAATGCAATTATAACATTGCTGCAATTGATATTGAACTAATAAAAACAAACAATAAGTTTATGAATTTAACAATGCTTACTGCCATTTCGCCTGTGGATGGTCGTTATCGTTCGAAAGCTGAAGCTTACGCACCTTTTTTCTCGGAATATGCACTCATTCGCTATCGCGTTTTGGTTGAAGTTGAGTATTTTATCGCATTGTGCGAAATACCGCTCAAACAACTTTCAACAGTGCCAAGCGAAGTAGCGCCTAAACTTAGAGCTATTGTTGCGAATTTTAGTGAGGCCGATGCCCAAAAAATAAAAGACATCGAAAAGGTGACCAATCATGATGTGAAAGCGGTGGAATATTTTTTAAAAGAAAAATTTGATATTTTAGGACTCGAAAATTACAAAGAATTTATTCATTTCGGACTTACTTCTCAGGATATTAATAATACTTCGGTGCCATTGTCGATAAAAGAGGCTTTACACCAAGTGTATTATCCCGAGATGGATGATATTTTACAAACGCTCAATCGCTTGGCCGACCAATGGCGCGATGTTGCCATGTTGGCAAAAACACACGGACAGCCTGCATCGCCAACACGCTTGGGCAAAGAAATTATGGTTTTTGTAAGTCGTATAAATCAACAATTAGAGCTTTTGAAACGCACGCCAAACTCTGCAAAATTTGGTGGCGCTACAGGCAATTACAATGCCCATTTTGTTGCCTATCCAACCATTAATTGGAAAAGTTTTGGCGATAAATTTGTTCTCGATAAACTTGGACTTGAGCGTGAAGCATGGACAACACAAATTTCCAACTACGATAATATGGCGGCACAGTTTGATGCTATGAAACGCATCAATACGATTCTTATCGATCTTTGTCGTGATATTTGGACATATGTTTCGATGGATTATTTCAAGCAAAAAATTAAAGCTGGCGAAGTTGGCTCATCGGCAATGCCTCACAAAGTGAACCCTATCGATTTCGAAAACGCTGAGGGTAATTTGGGTATTGCCAATGCTTTGTACGAGTTTTTGTCGGTAAAACTACCTGTTTCGCGCCTACAACGCGATTTAACCGATAGCACTGTATTGCGCAATATTGGCGTGCCATTTGCCCATACAATGATTGCAACACAAAGCATACTGAAAGGTTTGAATAAATTGTTGCTCAACGAGTTGGCAATCTATCGTGATTTAGATAATACTTGGGCGGTTGTGGCCGAAGGCATTCAAACGATATTGCGACGCGAAATGTATCCCGAGCCTTACGAAGCACTTAAAGCTTTGACGCGCACCAACGAAGGCATCAATCAGCGTACAATTAGTGAGTTTATCGACACGCTAAATGTTGACGATACCATTAAAGAAGAATTACGCCGAATTACACCACGCAACTATACGGGTGTCTAATTTCGTTTTCAGTTTCTTTTTAAAACAACAAAAAAAGATACTGAAACAAAACGCTGTGTTTCATAAGTCTGTTTCATGCCTATGGCGCACGAAACTATGAATACACGGAGTTTAATCGCGTAAATGAGTAGTTTTCGTGATGATTGCAAGATGGCTGTTTTCTTGCAAACATAAATTAAAATATATCATTGATAAAAAAAGATAACAAAGGCGGTGGATGTAGTTAAATTTTACTACATTGCCGCCCATTTAGTCAAAATTAGCACACACAAAAAAGCATATAATGTTCAATTTTTCGCAACTACTCAAGCGTTTCATGCCGCCATACAAAAAGTATGTTTTTCTTACTTTTTTGTTCAATATTCTATCAACGGTATTTAGTTTATTTTCATTTGCTGCCGTTATTCCGGTTTTGCGTTTGCTTTTTAAACTCGACAATAGCAATGCTGTATATCAAAACTGGGAATTTTCGGACAGTTTTAACCATATTGTAGGGGCTCTCAAAAATAATCTTGAGTATAGCATCGAGCAAACTATACAAAGTGTTGGGCCTAGCACAACATTGATGTACTTAGGATTGTTTTTAATTGTAATGACGGGCTTTAAAGTTGGCACAGCATTTTTGGCATCTTTTTATATGATTCCAATTCGTACGGGTGTTGTGCGCGATATTCGTAATGGGCTTTACAACAAAATATTATCATTGCCGCTTGGTTTTTTTAGCGAGGAGCGCAAAGGCGATATTATTTCGCGCATGACAGGCGATGTTGGCGAACTCGAAGCTTCTGTTATGAGTTCGCTCGATATGATTTTTAAAAACCCACTCATGATTGTTATTTACCTAGCTGTAATGTTTGTAATGAGTTGGGAATTAACGCTTTTTGTGCTACTGCTTTTGCCGTTTAGTGGTTGGATGATAGGACGCATAGGCCGTTCGTTGCGTCAAAGTTCGAAAGATGCGCAAGAGTTAACAGGCGACTTGTTATCGCAAATTGAAGAAACTTTGGGTGGTTTGCGTATTGTTAAGGCTTTTAATGCCGAGGCTAAACTCTCGAACCGTTTTTCGATACTCAACGATAAAATACGTAAAACATTTAATCGTGTCAATAGGCGATTTATGCTCGCACATCCTGTAAGCGAATTTATTGGTACTGTGGTAATTGCTATTTTGTTGTGGTTTGGCGGAAATCTTATTGTTGGTAATAATAGTAGCATTGGTGCAGCCGAGTTTATTTATTATATACTAATTTTTTATAGCATTATTGCACCTTCGAAAGAGCTTTCGAGGGCCAGTTATAGCATACAAAGAGGTATGGCTGCACTCGACCGCATTGATAAAATTTTGATGACCGAAGAAACAATGCCCGAGCCCGAAAATCCTATGCCGCTCGATAAATTTAAACAAAGTGTAGAATTTAAAAATGTGTGGTTTCGCTACCAAACCGATTGGGTATTGCAGGATATTAACCTAACCATCGAAAAAGGAAAAACAATTGCACTTGTGGGGCAGTCGGGTTCAGGGAAATCTACCATGGTCGATCTTTTACCGCGATACTATAAACCCACGCAAGGCAAAATATTGATTGATGGTATCGATACCGACACTATTCATTCGTCGGACATACGCAAGCATATTGGCAATGTGAACCAAGAGGCGATATTATTTAACGACACATTCTTTAATAATATTAGTTTTGGACTAAAAAATGCCACAATGGAACAGGTGATTGAAGCGGCAAAAATTGCCAATGCTCACGATTTTATTATGGCTACCGAAGATGGTTACAATACGAATATTGGCGACCGTGGCAATAAACTGTCGGGCGGACAAAGGCAAAGGATTAGTATAGCACGTGCCATACTTAAAAATCCGCCAATACTTATACTCGACGAAGCTACTTCGGCACTCGATACCGAATCGGAAAAAATGGTGCAAGAGGCGCTCGAAAATCTTATGCGTAACCGTACAACTTTGGTTGTGGCGCATCGCTTGTCGACCATTAAAAAAGCCGATGAAATATGCGTTTTGCGCGAAGGAAAAATTGTTGAACGTGGTAAACACGACGAACTTATTGCGCTTGATGGTTATTACAAACGCTTAGTCGATATGCAGTCGTTTTAAAATTTTGCATGCTATTTGTGCCAATGTTTAATTTGATAACTACTCAGCCCCCTACAACCTTCTGTTTCTCACGCCCCAAATGCGGTGCAATATGCAGTATTTTGCGTTAAAATTTTGCTCCGATGGTGCGAAATAGTGTTTTTCGTACGCACATTTTTCGTACGCACATTTTTTTACGCAAATTGATGGATTTGTTGAGCTGCTGAGCAATTATCATGTGTTCGTGTTTGTTTTTAATTCATTCAATGCGATTATTAATCTATCAAATAAAAATTAAAAACATTTTGTTTGATTCTTTTTTTTACAAACGCTCAAATCGTGCTTGGAAAAAGCGGAGATATTTGGGTTCGTAAATCATTTTCAGGCCTTTACGCTCGTCGCGTGTGTCGTAAAGTTTTTTAACCGATTCGGCCACTATATCCATGTGCGCTTGCGTGTACACGCGGCGTGGTATGGTGAGGCGTGTAAGTTCGAGTTTTGGATGATAGTTTTCGCCCGTTTCTTTATTTCTACCAGCACTTACAATACCACGTTCCATCGAACGCACACCCGACTCGAGATATAAGTCGGCAGCCAATGTTTGCGCCGGAAATTCGTCTTGCGGAATGTGCGGATAAAATTTTGCTGCATCCAAAAATACTGCATGTCCACCAATGGGTCTTGTTACAGGTATGCCCCAATCGATGAGCATTTCGCCCAAATATCGCACTTGTCCAATGCGCGAGTGCATATAGCTGTCCTGCACACTTTCTTTTATACCAATGGCCAGCACTTCCATATCGCGCCCTGCCATGCCGCCGTAAGTTTGTAAACCTTCGTACACAACCACCAAATTACAAGCCTCTTCGTAAAGTCCTTGGTCGTTTACAGCCAGCCAACCGCCAATATTTGCCAACGAATCTTTTTTTGCGCTCATTGTTGCTCCATCGGTATAGCTACAAAATTCTTTTAAAATTTGGGCAATTGTTTTGTTGCTATACCCTTCCTCACGTTCCTGAATAAAATATGCGTTTTCGACTGCACGTGTAGCATCCATAAATATTTTAATGCCATGTTTTCGACAAAGTGTGTGCAATTCGCGTGCATTTTGCATGCTTACAGGTTGTCCGCCAGCCATATTTACGGTAGCTGCAAGGCAAATGTAAGCAATTTTTTGAGCCCCATGTTCGTCGATAAGCTTTTGTACTTTTGCCAAATCAACATTGCCTTTAAATGGAATCTCGAGTTGAGCATCGTGCGCTTCGTCAATTATGACATCAATAAATTTTGCCCCATTAATTTCTTGATGCAAACGTGTGGTTGTGAAGTACATATTACCACATACAAATTGCCCTTTTTGGATGGCTATTTGCGATAAAATATTTTCGGCGCCACGGCCTTGATGTGCAGGAATAATGTATTTGTAGCCATAATACTCCTGAATGGTTTGCTCGAGATGATAAAAATTTCGACTGCCTGCATAGGCCTCGTCGCCCATCATGAGGCCTGCCCACTGACGGTCGCTCATTGCATTGGTGCCGCTGTCAGTTAGTAAGTCGATATAAACATCTTCGGAGCGCAACAAAAAAGTGTTGTAACCCGCTTTTTCGAGTGCTACGGCGCGTTCGTTGCGCGAAATCATGTGTAATGGTTCAACCATTTTAATTTTCCAAGGCTCAGCCCATGAGCTGCGTCCCATTTGTTGTCCGATAGTTTTGCGTGTCATAATGATGTTTTTTTATATTTGATTTAAAGATGAATACAAATTGAAATTTTAAAAACCTTTTTACTACAATTTTCATTTATTAACCATGAAAATTGGTTGTAGCTTAAAAAACTGTACGTTGGTGTTGATTTGAACAGTTAAATTTTTTTGAAAACATATAAGCATTGAGTGCAAAACACTTTGTGCAAAACATTGTGTGCAGCCAATGTTTACAGCATTTTTATTTACTGTAAAAATAATATTGTTTTTAGCGAGGAGATTGGCAAAGAAATTTTGCCCAATTAAAA
>CAZEVV010000033.1:0-18962 GCA_964515675.1 uncultured Paludibacter sp.
GACTCTCGTTCAATTTGCAACAAATTGGGTTGTTGAGTTTTTCAGCAGCCCCTAACTATTTTTCAACAACTCGTTTTTTCAACCAATAATCACACAAATATTCCTGTTCGGTTTGCCCTGGTGTGGGTATAAATTCGGCTTTATGTATGCAGTTGAGTTCAATCAAATCCATAATTGTAGAGTAGCCGGAGCGGCAAATGATGTGTTCGGCCGATTGCAAAAAGGCTGCCAAAGTACCATGTGGCAAATGCGACATTAAAGTTACGTTTCCAATAGTGTATTCGCGGCGCTCGGGGCGTGGCTGACCGTAAACAATGAGTGCCTGGTGCGGACTTTTACGAAATTTCTCTATCAGTTTGTGTTCGAGCATTGTACGGTGTGGCTCGAGCCCCGATAAAACAGCAACAATTTTAAACGGACTCTCAATTTTATCGACTGTAATATTGCTGAACCGCGACAATAATCCTATGTATTTTGCATTGTGAGGCAATTTGTATTTATGCGATAAATCGCCTGCATAGCCGCCGTTTTCAGCAACATCTGGAATCCAACATTCGTCGAATTTTTCGATGTAGTTTTTGTGAATTTTGGCTACTAATGGCTCAAATATTTTTAAACCTTTGGGCATTTTCACCATTATTTGATGTGTAATGTAAATGGTGCGAACATTGCTATGTTTTTTCTTTACATGCAACCCAAAGCGATTGTCGGAAATTACCAAATCGAAATGTTCGTTGGTCAATATTTGATGCAACTTTTTATATTCATTTGCAACACCATACATTATATAAGGTATATTTTGAAGCATAGCAAAAATTTGCGTCTTATGCTTCGAATATTTCACCTGATAGGATGGCAGTTCGATGGTTTTGAGCGCAGGAAAAGCTTGCTTGAGAAATTCGAGCGGGTAACCATCGGCAGCAATTTGCACTTCGTGACCGTCGGCAAGATATCGACTAATAATTGGCACGCAACGTGTTGCATGGCCTAAGCCCCAATTGAGCGGACAAATAAGAATTTTCATCAAATAACTGTATTATTGCCACCTAAGCGCGTTACACCCCGATATTTATTCGAGAGCGGGAAGATGGGATTGATTTCAAAATCTATATTTAAACAACAAATGCAAATGTCAGCACCCTACAACTTGCTTTTCAAGCAAGGCTTGGGGTGATAGTTTCTATTCATTTTTTTTACCCAGCAACACTTACATCGAAACCTCTGGCTCTTGCTTTTGCAGCAATATCATGTAATTGTTCGGCTCCAATTTTTTCGAGCGAGGCAATGGGTGCTTCCCTATCGAGCGAATATATCATAATGGTGCGCGGTTTTATTTGCTCCATCGCTGCCAACCATGCCTCCACTTCAATGTTGGTAGTGTTATCAAATTGCTCGCCTTTGTGCTCGCCACGCAAAAACATTGTTTGTATAATAAGGCGCCCTTCGAAACGCTGCAATTGCTCAATGAGCCATGCTACAGTAACTGTTTTCGACTGTGGCTGATCGAGCAACTGATGCGTGCGATCGATGGCCGTGTCGAACTTCAAAATATTATTCTCCACCTTCTTGAGTGCTCTAAAAACACTTTCCTTATGTATGCGTGTGGCATTCGAAAGCACGCTTACTTTTGCGCTAGGGCAATATTTATTGCGTAAAGCAATCGTATCGTCAATTATCCCTTCGAAATCGGCATGAAGCGTTGGCTCACCGTTACCGGCAAAAGTTATTACGTCGGGCAAAGCATTTTCGGCAGACATTTCTTTCAATTTCGATTCTAAAATAAGGCGCACCTCGTCGCGCTTTGGCAGAGGAAATTCGTTTATGCTAGTATTAAAACCACATTCGCAATAAATGCAATTGTACGAACAAATTTTTGCATCGATAGGTAATAAATTTACACCCAACGACACACCCAACCTTCTACTACGAATGGGACCGAAAATTACCTGATCGAACAAATGATGTTTACTCATATTATTAATAAGAATGAAGAATGAAAAATGAAGAATGAAGAATGAAGAATGTCCCTACATCCACCTAATCTCATCAAAACAATGAACGGAACACTCAAAACTATTTATAAATAAATTACTTCAGGAACAAGCTGAATGCCAAATTTCCGAATAACATCTGCTTGAATATTTTCGGCCAACAGCTTAATTTCTTGCCCTGTAGCACCGCCACAATTCACAATTACAAGTGCCTGATTTTTATGCACTCCTGCCCTACCCAACTGTTTAGCTTTCCAACCACATTGCTCGATAAGCCATGCCGCCGGAATTTTTTCGAGCCTTTCGGACACATAATAATGCGGCATTGTGGGGTATTGCAATTGTAAGTTGTGAAAAACTGACTTCTCGACAACGGGATTCATAAAAAAACTTCCTGCATTGCCCAAAACAGCTGTGTCGGGCAATTTTTGCTGACGAATATCGATAATTGTAGCCCTAATATTTTGCAAATTTACTTCGCCACGTGCTTTTACTTCGGCCTCGAGGTGCTGGTAGTTGAGCTGATAATTGTGTTTTTTTGACAATCGAAAAACCACCGACGTAATTAAAAATTGATTGCGCAATGTGGTTTTAAAAATGCTGTGTCGATAGGCATATTCGCAAGCTTCGTTGCTAAAAATCCGTACTTCAGCAGTGTGCAAATCAACCGCTTCCACTTGTTCGATAATATCCACAGCCTCAACGCCATATGCACCTATATTTTGCACAGCCGACGCACCTACCTCGCCCGGTATGAGCGAAAGATTTTCGGCACCTTGCCAATTGTTTTGAACACAAAAGGCCACAAAATCGTCCCACACAACAGCTGCACCAACTTTTAAAAACACTGAATCATCGGTTTCGCCAACCACATCGATCCCTTGCATGCAAGGTTTTAGCAAAACAGTTTCAATATCCGACAAAAAAAGCAAATTGCTACCGCCACCAAGCACAAAAAAATCAGTGTTTTTTAAATTTCCAGCCTGCACAAAGTCCAAAACTTCGTGCAAATGATAAAACTCGACAAGTTTACGAGCATTTACATCAATACCAAAAGTATTGTATTTCAGAAGTGATATGTTTTGTTTTACAATCATAAAAATTAATGTATTAAACGCTTGAGCAAGTCGAAAATTTCTGTTTTATTATCGGGGTGAAACCAATGTGTCGAAGTATCTTTTTTAAACCAAGTAACCTGCCGTTTGGCATAGTTGCGCGTATCTTTTTTAATTTTTTCGATAGCACGTTCGAGCGTAATATCACCTTCCATATACTCGAAAAGCTCTTTGTAACCAACCGTATTGAGTGTATTAAGATGACGCTGTTCGAAAAAACGCGTGGCTTCTTGCAACAAACCTTCACGCATCATTTCGTCGACACGTGCATTTATGCGCTCATAAAGCTCGGCACGTTCGCGGTTAAAGCCAATTTTTATTATATCGAAATTGCGCTGTTTGCGTTGACCCGTGCGCAACTCGGAAAATGGTTTTTGAGCAATGCTGCAAATTTCGAGTGCATGCAACACGCGTTTTGCATTTTTAAGGTCCACTTCGGCATAATGCACAGGGTCCACACGCAATAATTCTTGCTGAATATGTTCCAATCCTTTTTCTTTGTAAACATTCATCCAATAATTGCGCGTAGCTTCATCAACATTGGGTATATCGTCGATGCCAAAACAAAGTGCATCAACATACATCATGGAGCCACCCACCACCATAACACAATCGTTGGTTCGAAACAACTCGTCGAGCAATTGTAGCGCATCAAGTTCGTACTGACCGGCATTATAAAGGTCGAAAATTGAGTGCGAACCAATAAAATAATGTTTCACCCTTTGTAGTTGTTCGGGGGTAGGTGCGGCAGTGCCAATTTGCAACTCGCGATACAGTTGGCGCGAATCCGACGACACAATGGGGCAACCCAAAAACTCAGCCATTTGCAAGCTTATTTCGGTTTTACCAACGCCCGTAGGACCAACAACTACAATAAGTTTTTTATTCATTTTGCTTTATAAACAATGAAATACACGCAAAGCATTGAAATAAAAACATTTGCGCAACCTCATTAAACTACAAAACAGAAAATACACAACGATATTTTCTGTTTTTTTTTGTATAATAAATATATTTATAATTTTAATTTGAAATTAGAATTTTCCATCGTCATTAAACAATGCACCATCGTCAAAATTCATATCGCCAAAACCCTCTTCATCGAGTTCATCGATATCAAAATCCTGATCGCCGTAAAAACTCTCGTCGACATTAATTTTTGGAGCAGCCACCGTTGCATCGAACGAAAGCATTTGTTGAGGTGCATCGCCTTTCGATTTTACACAGCTTGCACTTTCGATTGATTTACCTGGAATAATTTCCGACAACTCGATAAACATAGCACGTTCGTTCATCAAATCAAAAACATAAATTAATTTTTGCTTTTCATCTGTGATAAGTTCTTCGAGCTTAGTATCTTCCATTACCAGATTATCGTATTCCGAAGTCGACTCCATTTCGATGAGCGTAACTTCTTGTTCTTTTTCCCAATAATCATTACATATAAAGAATGATGTAAGTTGATTTTTCTCGTAATTCACGGCATCGAGAATCGCATCGTGAAAATCAAGAAAAGTCGCTTCCGGATCGATTTCAATCACCCGGAGAAATTCATCCGCCTCGTCGGACAATATTGTAAATCTGTAAATCATTTTCAGTATTGTTTAATTAGGTTGTAAAAGTAATATTATTTTCCAATTTAATCAAGTTACTAAGTATTTTTTAATACGATTTTTTTTATATAGTGTTTGCAAAAAAGCACAAATCTGCACATAGCACTCACAGCAACAACGGCTCATTTACGCTAGTAAACTCGGCATTTAAACCAATTCGTGCACCTTTATGTCGACGCTGATATTTCAAACATGTTTTTTTTGTTCGATGTACACACAAAAACAACAAAAGCATTGCAAATGCACAACAAAGCACATCTATATTAATGCTTTAGCCCAAAAAGCTTATGCATTCTAATGTATTTACACACATCGTTGGGCACATAATTCTCCCAAATCACATTATCGGTTTCAATCAATCGCGTAAGTTGTTGCATACCAATAGCAGCAATATTGTTTTGAGGCGAGTCGAGCAAAATCACTTTTCCATTCGATAATAAATAGCGCCACAAAAGCTTATTCCCCTCATCAAACACATCATCGCTAGGTTTGTCGAATGTTTTATTCTCGTAATTATAAGTTGGATACAAATAAAGTTTTACGTTGTGTTGAAAAATTGCACCAAGTGCTTCGAGTGTTTTTCCTTTTAAGTCGGCATAAAAATTATCGTCAAATAGCTTTACGAAAGTGGGCATACCCAATGCAATGCGTAGTTTAATAAGTTTGAATTGTGCAAAAAAATCGACCAATTCAAAATAACGGTCGTAGTTGGACACCATTACATTTTGCCCCGACATATTGAGCAAATCAACCCTATGTAGGAAATCTTTTTCGTTCAATTCTTCGTTTTCGATAAGATATTTAAGCGAAAGTTCGCACACACTAAGGGTGTTTTCGGGCGTATAGTCCTCGTCGCGCTTAAAAACTTTGAAGCTATTTTCGAGAAATTCGAGCCCCAATTTGGTTATGGGTCTAAAATAGCCACGCATGAGCAAAACATTTTTTTTGTAAAGCATATCGCCGGCTTGCTGCATGCGACCATTTTTATCAAAAATAATGGCTGGCGTCATATTATTGCTCACCAACATAAGGTTGAGCAGCCTATTATCCACCCAATGCATGTCAGGGCCTTCTGTCCACACATAGTCAATCTCAACGCGGTCGGCATCCAAATTATCGAGCAGCGAAAGTAATACTTTACGCGGGTCGTCGCCAAAAAAAAGCGAGCCATAAATAAGATTTATACCAAGCGTACCAAGCGTGTACTGTTGCAGCAAGGTATCGTTTTCGTGTAACTTTATGTGTATGGCTAAATAGTTGGGCGCATGCCTATTGCTACCTTCAATTGCAATACCCAACCAACCTTTGCCTAGATTTGTTTTACTGTAATTGATAGTTTCCACCGTATTGGCAAAAGCAAAGAATTTTTGTTGATTCTTTTTTTCCAAAATGGTGAGCAGCTCACCATACTCATGGTCAATCATTTGGCGCAATCGGGCTTCCGACACATAGCGTTCGCTGTTATTATTGCTGTAATAATGGTCGCTAAACAACTTGTCGTAGGCCGAAATGGTTTTGGCCACAGTATTGGATGCACCACCCGCCTGAAAAAGGTGACGCGCCGTTTCTTGCCCGCCACCAATTTCGGCAACAGTACCATAATAGTTGGAATGAAGATTGATTTGAACCGATTTTTCTTTGGTGCTTAACGCCATAGCTTTTTGTATTTTTATGTGTATAAATTACAACGAAAAAACACAAGATAAGTTCGTGGTTTATTTGTTATTTACTGAAAGAATGAAATGAAAATTTATTTTTTAAGGCAATTCATCAAAATTTATAATTGGCTTTACAGCTCGTAAAGGTCGCTCAAAAACACTATTCAAAGGCGTTTGAGTAATAAAAAAACCTGTATTCTTTATAAAAAAGCACCCGTTTTCAACACCGCCATCATAATCGAGCCGATAAGCAACTTTTGCAATATCATCGCTGGTGAATCGTGCTTTATTTAACTCATACCAATTTCCATTTATGTCGCAAACCCACTGATTCGAACATTTTACTTTGCGTGAAACATTGCCATGTTTTGTATCAAAATTTTCGAGAAACGAATGTGCACGTTTGTACCAAGTATTGGTCTTTGGGCGCTTAAAACTTGCTATCAAAATCCATTTTTTTAGGTCATTATCAAAAAAATATGCAGTATATATGGTGTTGCCATTACCATCGGGCTCCACCGAATTCAAAAAACGATAGGTTTGTCCTGCCCTCCAATTGTACCTCATAAAACTTTGCCCGCCCGAGCCTTCATTTCCAAACTCACCTGTCACAACATCTTTCCCCTTTTTAAGCAACACAATTTTATCACTATCAGGTATTTCGGATGGATTGTCGGTAAAAAATGGACTCCAAACCGAAAACAATATTCTACGTTCGCTATTACTATTTACCTGAATACCGAAATATCCTTCGCCAAAACCATTGGCCATAAAATAAGACCCAATCGGGTCATCGCCTTTATCAACAACTAACTCATTATAAAACCACTTTACATCAACATCGTCAGGCATAAAATAACTTAAATGAACCGATGGGTCTCGTCGTCCAAAATAAAATCTATGATTTTCGTTATCGCGCACAAAATTGAAGCTAACATCACTTTGGGCATCCACATGCAAAATCCCATTTGCTGGATTAAAGTTTACACATTCGGTGCTAACAACAATTTTATTATAGCCTTTTTTCAATTGCAAATTTCTCATTTCAAACATCGATGTGGATGCATCGAACTGCAACTTTATTGACTTATTTTCATATTTAACATCAAACTCCGAGGGTCTACAAACATCCTTTGTTTCTATAAAAACATTTGCTTTTGTACTCTCCGAACTTGCAAAATAAAGCTCATAAGTTTTTGTATTATTTGTTGTGCTAGGTATTTCGAAATAATTCCCCGCCATTGGTATCGACACTTTCTGTTTGGATACAATATCGGAGCAACTAAGTACTGAAATAATAAGAATAAGGAAAAAATAATTCTTTCTCATGTTTTTGTTTTTAAATTGTATAGATTTTTTTAGCTTTAATCCCGGAATAACATTTCACTCAACTGCGCAACAATTTAGCGATTCATTTACAGCAATTTGCACTCATGCATTTCAATCTTTTCAATTCTATATCAATACAAAAACGAGAATATTATTTTTACAAATGCCAATGTGCAACTTGCAGCAGTTCCAACAATATACGGTTACATTCGTGTTTATCCACCATTGATATCGAAATAAATATTTTGAAGAAACCCTCCGAACAAAAACTTATTCATAATTATTGAAAACAAAAAAACCTCCTCAAATTTATTTTTTCGAGGAGGATTTTATTATGAAGAATATTTCAAATTAAAGCAACAATTGTTCTTTGCAACTATTCATCTCTAATGTTCGAAGTTTTTATACCTTTTGCGGCTAAAATTCGACTTTACTCATAAATATGTATCAAAAAAATTATAACATAAAAAAAACTTCTTCAAATCAAAAAAGTATAATTGACGCATTCTCACTCCCCTTTGAGGAGGTTGGGGGGCTGATTTGTTATTATTCTTTGCTATACACATGAATGCTATTTTTGGCTGATGGCAAATAATTTACGCCTTTCCAAGTAATCATTAAACAAATAAAAGCAATGGGTAGCATCCACAAAGCTTGTTTGATATATCTATCATTCCAACGCAAATGTATATACACCAAATACGCAGCCGCTGTTACAAAAGCCCATGTTTCCTTTGGGTCCCACGACCAATAAGTGCCCCAAGCCTCTTTGGCCCACACTGCCCCCATGAGCATGCCCAACATAAGCAGTCCGAAACCAATGTTTACAATATTATCGGTAAAATGAATGAGTGCGGCATTGTTGGCATCTTTTTTCGCAAACAACAATCGCAAGCCAGTAATGGTAGCAGCGCCCAGCAAGGCATACGACAACATATAGGCTGTAACATGCGGCACAAACCAAATACTTTGCAAAGCTGGCATAAGGTTTTTCGATTGAATTTCGGGCTTTGCAATATTAATTATTACAAAAACCACCGCCACCAACAAGCTATAACTCATGAGCCATTTGTATTTCCAATGCACATGACTGATAAAACCTACGAGCACAAGAAAAAACGAATACCACAAACGCGTTTCGCCCATTGTACGCATGGGCGGACGCTCTAAATTCACCCACAACAAAACGATATAACTCGTATATAGCACAAAACCTACAATGGTTAATGTATTAGCAAGTTTCACTTTTTGTGTAAATAAATATATAAAAAAGGCGGCTATCCACACTGCCAAAGTGGGAAAAGCAAAACTATGATAGAGATTCCAAATATTCATTTTTTTATTTCCTTTCTTTTTTTACTCCCAATCCAAAACAAACAAACGCTCCCAATGGCACACATTATTATACCCAAATACACAGCCCAAATCCAAGGGTCGTACACCAACTCAAAACTGCTATAAGTTGAAGCTCGCCCCGCCTGATCGTCGTATCCGTACTGGTAAATGGTCCACGAACCAATGCGCAAAGGTTTATTTACTTCGATAATGGCTTTTTTCACTGTTCCGTCGCTCGCAATCACCTCCACATCCGATGCATAGCGTTTGGCCTCGGGGCGTGTCATTACCATGCTATATTTTTCGTTTATGCTAATGGGCATATATAGTTGTGCAAAATTACCGCAACACACCCAGCCTTTTATCTGCTCGTTGGTTTTTGTATGGCGCAAACTCACAAAAGCAGCGGGCGCCGAGCCAGGCATATCAATGGGTCGGTAACTCGAACCACTGTTACGCACAGCTTGCGCATAAAAAGTATCCACTTTCACTTCCCAGCCATTGATAATTGCTTGGGGGTTGCGCATATCAATCTGGTAAAAATCAGGCTTATCGGCAGGCTGTGCATCACCCGTTTTTATATCAATAATGGCCAATTTCGGCTCATATTCGTCCATTATAAAATCGTTGAGCGTAATGGCAATGGGCAATTCGAGCACATCTTTGTTATCGCTATACACGCGCCATTCAGGATATTCGGCACCCTCTTCAACATACATCACATAGCGGCGCAAATCGGAAGCTCCGTAGCCCGAAGCAAATAAAAAGATAAACAAGCCAATATGATTGAGATAAAACGCATAATCCGACAGTCTTGGTTTGCGCAAACGGTTAATAATTGCCGCCAAAAGTGCCATCATGGTACCAAAATAGGTCAACACAAAGGGCCACGAACTTGTCATGCGCGTAAAGCCAATAAGGTCGAAAAAGTCGGGCACCGAAGTTAAATTACCCTGTACTTGTGGCGTAAATCCCATGATGATTGTTTGCACAAGCAGCGAAGCAATAAATGCAATCGACAAAGGCGCACCGGCCAGCCACTGAAAGAAAAGACTATTTTTGCGCAACGAAAAAACATAAACTATCGCAACAGATAAAAGTCCAACGACAATGTTTACCGGCCACGAGATGAGCGAAAATTTAAAAATCCCAATCGAAATTTGCAATGCCACACCCACAATATAAAGTCCTACAACTATTAAAATTGATTCCGGAAAATGCCATGGTTGCTTCCAAATGGGCTTTTTGATGTTATTTGTCATACAATGAATATTATTAATTTAGATTTGAAGATTTGAAGATTTGAAGATTGGCGCATCACACCATCGACTAATCTTTTAGCGCGGATTTGCAATCCAGTCACAAACACACCTATTTAGCAGGCAAATAGATACCCAAAACAGCATTTTGCAATCCGAAATTTCTCCTAAATCCGCCAATTATCATATCAAGTTGAAGAAAAAAAAATAACGCAACGAATTGATTTTGAATAATTGAGCAAAAATCTTCAAATCCTTAAAATCTCAAATCTTCAAATTTAATATTTAACCCTTTTGCATAATTTACACAAAAGGGCTAAACAAAGATAATCATTCGAATTGAGGAATTGAATAAGAAACGAATAATTTAAATTTCAGCGATACGATTGTTTTCTTTCGCCTTTTTTATCCATGCCGGAATGGTTTCCTTCATGAAAACAGCTTTTTTAGCAACTCTATCTTCCATGTCGAGACCAATATATTTTTGCGCTTTGGCTTTTGTACTAATATCGGGCATTACAACATTTGTTTTACCCAATTGGTGCAACACGTTTTGCAATTCGAACAATGCTTTGTTGGTGCGGTCGAGGCTGTGTGCCAAAATTCGTTGCGACTCCACTGGTGCATGAAAAGAACCTCCGTGCGATGCGGCCACAAAATCCCAACGCCATTGTGCCTGACGAATGAGTTGAAGTGCATTTTTCATTTGTGCATCAGTAGCGCCATTGTCCCAAGCATGTTTTGCCATAATATGTGCTTTGGATAAATCTCTTTCGATAATATCACGAATTTCAAGCGCTTTGTCTTGGTATTCGTACACATAGTTACGCAAGTTTTCCTCGCTATCGCGGTGGCATGTTTGACATGTATTGGCAATATTTTTCAGCGGACTCATTATTTGGTGGTCGCTATATTTAACACCTCCTTGCGATCGATAAGGCATATGACAATCGGCACAAGCCAAACCACGTTTCGCATGTGGCCCTAACAAAAACAGCTCATAATCGGGATGTTGCGTTTTCAACATGGGTGCACGGCTCAACTTGTGTGTCCAATCCGAATATTCCAACTCATCAAAATACTTTTCCATATCCTCAACAGTAATTCCTTTATCCCACGGGAAAGTAAGATATTTACCTTCGCCTTTGAAAAAATACTCAACGTGACATTGCGCACAAACCAAACTACGCATTTCTTGTGCTGTTGCATTTTTAATATCCTTACCTTGGCGTGCAAAAGCTTCGATAAGTCCTGGGCGTGTAATGGTCAAATTCATTGTAATTGGGTCGTGACAATCGGCGCAACCAATGGGATTTACGGCTTCGTCGCCATATAACGACCATGGTGCTTTGTAAAACTCGGCAATTCCATGTTCGTGCATTAAGCGTGGCACATCGGGGCTTTTACATGTCCAGCAGGTCGACGGCTGCATGTTGCCCTCGTGGTTATGGTCGGGCGCTCCTGTGCGTAAAGTGTTGCGCACATCTTCCACTGCATATTTATGCCCACGGGGTGCTTCGTAGGCCATCGCAAAAGCATAGCCTGCCCAAAGTATTACCATTTCGGGGCGCGACTCAAGCATATCTTCGCGCATATTGCCCATGTGTTTGCTTTTGAAATCCATTTCGGCCGTTTTGGCCCATGTTTCGTACTCGCGTGGGTAATTTATACCCCATATTTCGTTGCGCGATTCAATTCCTTCTATTTCAACTTTTTTATTGTTAAAGATACTTGCAATTTCGGCACGTCGCTCGGTAATTGAAGCGGCCAAAAGACCAAGCAAAAACACCGAACCCATAACAACGAAAAAGAGAATCCAACCAAGAAATGGTTTGTTTTTGATGATTTCTGCTAATTTGCTAAACATAATTTCTGCTTTTTATTGGTTTGATAAAAATTTATTTTCGAATATTGACTTTTTGAATTAATTGTTTTTCATGGCATTTTTCAACCACTGCGGAATGGGCGACTTGGGCAATGGTGTGAGTGGCGCATTGGGTGCCGAATGTATGCTGCTTATGCCTCCATGTGGCACATTGCGATGACAATCCCAACAGGCCTTGCCCATACCTTCTTTGGTGTCGTAATAATCTTTGGCTTTACCCATCATTACTTCAATATTTAAATCGCCATGACAACGCATACAATTATTCATTATCACCTGATAACTAGCCTCAACAGGTCGTATAGCAGTGGGTTCCATGCGTAAAGTAAAAATTGCTGAGTGATACATACCATCCTTGGCTTTGGCTGCATACTTGTGTATAATATTGTCGTGCGGCAAATGACAATCGGTACAATTGGCCCATGCTGCATGCGAACTGCGGCGCCACGTTTCGTAGTAAGGCGCCATAATATGACAATTGACGCACGTAGCCGGATTATCGGACAAATATGAATGCACCCTTGCCATATAACCAATATACAACACCAAGCCGCCGATAATTCCCCCAACAATGGCTACGGGAAGTATGTATTGATGCGGAATGGCGAAAAATTTGATTAGTTTCTTCATGATTTATATATGTTTATCTTTACTAATCAGCCCCCTAACCCCCTGCTTGTCCCGTTACCTATCGGGATAGGAAATATGAGTACTTTGATTTTGAGTTTTAATTCGACTTAGTTTTTAAATAAATTATTTTTAATTTTTATCAAAACATAAATAAAAACAAATGCAACACATTATGAATTTTGCAATTATTTTATTTCGCACTTTATTATTTATTCAAGAATTTTGGTTTGAATGTCATCATGACAAAAGCCCAATAATTGTTTACATCTTTGCTCCCGCCTGACACTCTTTCGAGCGTTTCGCTACCAAACATTTGCGAATACCCTATGCTCAATCGCACCTGGTCGGTCAGTTCCCATGCAGCAAAAACATCTGCTTCCAAGCCTAACCAAGCATTCATTTCGCTGCCATCAATAGCACGCACTTTATTGGCCGCAGCAAATGCATGCAAAGTGCTTCCAAGGCTCATTTTATTTTTTTTGAAATTCAATGTCCCATAAAAATCGGACAAACCATTTTTATTTAAATAATTGCCCACGAAAAAATAATCCATATGTCCATTAAACTTATGGTTGGTGCCATAAAATGGATTGAATGAACGATTTACATATGTTGTAGGATTGGCTACCTTTTCAAAATCGGATGTACCTGACAGCAATTCGTAACCGGCAATAAATCGAAGTGTTTTGCTAATACTATAAGTAGCCTCCACCGAAGCATAATAGGCCGATAAATCGCGCGATTGCGCATCGTGTCCACCTGTATAATAGGCTGCGGCAGCCAACGAAACATTGCCTAAAGCATAAGTTGCTCGTCCACCAAAGGTTTGACTAAATACTGTTTTGCGCACCGTTCCGAGCAAAAGGTTGCTATTGTCTTCGTGCTGAAAACCATTGTTGAGGAAAAGTAAACTTAAATTTAAGTTAGAAATATTTTTATTGAACCATACAAACTGCATGGTTTTGTAGTTTGTAACAGGATAGAAAGTATTTTTAAGGTTCTCGCCCATCTGATTAAATGCAGCACCAATATGTAGTTTAAAATCAGCCTCATACTTCAACAAAGCCAAATCGTGCGCACGCGCTTGTTGTGCCCAATCGACATTACCCAATATACGTGCATCATCGTAATTTAACTCTTGTCGCCCTAGTTTCAGGCTTATTTTTTTGCTAAATGCATGCTCAGCCCAAGCTTGATGTAACATAATTTGCTGCGATAGTGCTGCAAGTTGAAAATGGTCGCCCCACACCCGCACATCCTGCACACTTAACATATACTTTGTTTGTGGCGTTTTAAAATCAAAATTCAATCGGGTACGTTGAGATGTAAAAAATGCTGCACCATCGCCTTCGTCGAACATAGCTTTAAAACCATGTCACAATTCGGTACGCGGACGATACTCTGCTGATATATTCAACTGAGCTACCACATAAAGTGGCAAAATAGCAAAGAGAAAAATGGCCAATAGTTTATATTTGGCAAATATTTTAGCTTGCATGATCTTAGAATTAGATAAGTTCTTTGCAAAAATAAACATTCACCCACAAAAAAAGTGTAACATTTGTTACACTTTTAAAAAATAAGCAAGAAAAAAACGACAAAAAAGGATACGAATAAAATATCGATTTACAATTTAATCATTAACTATTTACAAGTTAAATGACCAAACACTTACCGCTCCGCTTATGGTAGCAAAGCAAACATCCCGAATTATCGGAACCGCTTATGGTAGCGAAGCGAACATCCCGATTTATCGGAACCGCTTATGGTAGCAAAGCAAACATACCGAATTATCGGGCCGCTTGCCGCTCACTGCTTACCGCTAATTACTCATCCCCTATCAACGATTCATAAATTCATCAACCGCCGCTTTCAGTTGCTGCATGGCCTGCACAAGTACCGAGCGCGGACAAGCCACATTGATGCGCACATGCCCCTCGCCACCTTCGCCAAAAATACTTCCTTTGTTGAGTCCAAGGCCTGCTTTGTGCGAAAAAAATTGGTGCGTAGCCTCATTGTCGAGACCAAGCGCGCGTGCATCGAGCCATACCAAAAACGAAGCTTCGGGGCGCATTGCCACAACTTCGGGTACTTCTTTTTGCAAGAAATCGACCACATAATCGATGTTGCCATCAACATAACTAAGCATTTGCGTGCGCCATGCCTCACCATTTTCGTAAGCAGCCAAAGCACCAATAAAAGCAAAAATATTGCCGTTGTTGAGCTCGCTCACTTCAAGAAATTGTGAAAATTTACGGCGCAAACTATCGTTGGCAATAATATAAACCGAGCTTATGAGCGCAGGCATATTAAAAACTTTGGTAGGAGCCATCAAAGTTACAGTGTTTTGCTTCGCCCATTCGTTGATACTCGCAAAAGGCGTATGCGCTATTTGTCCGGGCAAAACCATGTCGGCATGTATTTCGTCGGAAATTACCAAAATATTGTGTTTTTCGCACACCGCGGCCAGTTGCAACAACTCGTCTTTGGTCCATACGCGCCCACCGGGATTGTGCGGATTGCAAAGCAAAAGCATTTGTGTATTTTCGGTAATTTTGGCCTCGAAATCGGCCAGCTGCATCTCAAATTTACCCTTACTTTCACGCAAAGGGTTGTTTACAACTTCGCGCCCATTGTTTTTTATCACATTAAAAAACGGATAATATACAGGCGACTGAACCATAACCTCTTTGCCTGGCTCAGTAAAACATTGCACCACAAACGAAAGCGCCGGAACAATGCCAGGTACAAAACCTATCCATTGTTTTTCCAATTCCCAATTGTGATGACTTTTAATCCAATGCCAAGTAGCATCGTAAAAGTTTTTCGGGGGCATGGTATAACCCAAAACAGGATGGTCGAGACGTGCACGAATGGCATCGAGAATAAAATCGGGCGTGCGAAAATCCATATCGGCCACCCACAAGGGCAACAACTCGGTAGTGCCAAAAAGTGTTTTACAACGTTCAAGTTTTATCGCACCCGTATTGCGGCGGTCAATTATTTCGTCGAAATTATATTGCATAATGTATTGTTATTTAAACAGTTCAATAATTGGTTTCCCTATACTTGCATTGGGCAAAGGGATATTTAAAATATTCGAAATGCTTGGGGCAATGTCAGTTATTTGATAATCGCCCATTATTTGTTGTTCCTTAATTTTCCACCCATAAAAATACACAGGCGTAGTCGAAATCACATTATTCGATTCGCCCACAGCATTGTATTTATTGTCAACTTCTATCCAACCGGGCAAAAGCGTAAGCACCACATCGCCCACCGTATTTTTGTGTACCGAGTTACGAATGCGCGCCATTTCGGTGTTCGAAGCGCTACTATTGTTCAGAATTTGTGTTGATGTAAAAGCAGAATGCACGCCCTCAAATTCGAGCATAAACGCAGCAACCTGTTGTTGTATCGTTTCGAAGTTCAACTTTTTCTCGTCAATTTTCTTTTTATTCAAAAAAATATTTCTTCCGTAATATCCCTCAATCCACTTTTCTTGTCCGTAAAATGCCATAAGATAAGTGTTTACCAAAGCCAACGACCTATCGGCATTAAAATATCCGGCCGAGATGCCATTTTCGCCTAACTCGTTGGGCGAGTGCGTACTTTGCTGATTGCCAAACATTACAACCAAAACATTGGCCATGCCAATTTGTGCATCGAGTTTCTGAAAAAAATACTGCAATTCCTTGTCGAGGCGCAAATACATATCCTCCTTTTCGATAGATTGCAACGAAAAAACTTTCTCGTTGGGCGTTCGAACGCTGAATTGCATCATCATAATGTCGGGGTACACATCGCGCCCCATTTTTTCGTCGGCAATAATGCGCAATGCCAACTCCGACACCAAACTATTGGCAGCAGGCGTCGATTTGAGAATGGTTTTTTGCGAGTTGCGCTGCGTGGGGGCTGTTGGCGTATATTCAAACGACTTTACACTGTTGCTATTTCGTCCCGAAACATAGGTTTTGGGCGCAAACAAAGGCTCCCATTTTTGCGATGCGATTGTTTTAAAAGTGCCAGCAGAGTTCATATCGGCAGCCTGTTTGGGCAATGCATTTTTGTAATAAGTGGTCGAAACCCAGCGTTGTTGCACATCGTCAATCCAAGCCACCGCATTGGCTGTGTGCCCACCCAACATGAGTACATCCTCGGGGTGAATGCCCACCGCAAACGATTTTGATTGATTGGGATAAGTCATCATAAGCTCATCCACTAGGGTGCTCACCAACAAGTTGCGAGGCGAAACAGTTTGACTCGTGCCAACGCCCGTGTGGGCTGGGTCGAGAATAACAGAACGCAGCTCGGCATGTTTGCGGCTATAAAACGAATTGGCCGTAACGCCATGGTAAAACGGAATACTACCCGTGAGCGCCGACGCAATATCCGAAGCATTGCCCGCCGAAAGCATATTAAACTGCATATTGCGAATGGCCGCACCTTTGCCCAAGCGTTTAAAACCATTGGTATCGAATGCCGACCACAACATATCGAGATGTTTTTGTTGCAAACCATCCACCATAATGCCCACCACCAAAGCAGGTTGCTGTGTTGATTGCGCTGTAACATTCAACACAGCCATTAAACCAAAAAACGTATAAAGAAAAATTCGTTTTATCATATTTTTATTTGAAAGAAATAATGAAAGAAATAGCAAAATATATAATAAGTCATCAAAATTTATGGTTTTGAAGATTATGAAATTGCTTTTACAAAAGTACAAAAATTACATGAGATATTGCGTTTTTTCAATATTCTTCGAGAAACTTTGTGGCATAAGCATTCCACTTCATTCTACAAAAAAGATAATATTTCAACAAAACAATTAACGAAAACTGCCATAGATAAAAACATATAAATTTAATCAGCCCCCAATACACTCTCAATTAAAATCAATAAATTTATAAAACTCAACAATTAGGCATTATTACAAAACATGAAAGATAAAAAAACAAAAAATATGTTTCACTTTAAGACAACTTTTACTATCTTTGCGTTATGATTGCAAAGCAAAACAAAAGAACAATAATTTTTTACAAGGAATATTTTCAAGAATTCTTTGAAAAACAGCGCAACAAAGTGAAAGATAAGATTATCTGGACTTTACAGCTAATTCAGGAATTAGACAAAATACCTGAAAATTATCTAAAGCATATCGAAAACACAAATGGACTTTTTGAAATAAGAGTTCAGAGTGGCAGCGATATATTTAGATTGTTTTGTTTTTTCGATCGTGGAAATTTAGTGATAATTGCAAATGCATTTCAAAAGAAAACAACAAAAACACCAAAGAAAGAAATTGAAAAAGCATTAAAAATAAAAAATGAATATGAAAACGAATAATAATACAATGACGCTAGAGCAATTCAAGGATAAAAACTATGGTGCTAGAGGCAACGAAAAGCGCGAAGCCTTAGAGGCCGGTTATGAAAACTTTAAAATTGGAACACTCATACACGATGCTCGAATTGAGAAAGGAATGACACAGCAGGAATTAGCCGACAAAATAGGCACTAGCAAATCATACATCTCAAAAATTGAAAACAATATTAAAGAAGCACGTATCTCAACACTTCAAAAAATAATTGAACAAGGTTTTAGTGGACGTTTAGAACTTTCGATAAAACTCTAACAGATATTGAATTGAATTGAATTGAATAATGCAATCACTAAAATGGGCACATTAAAACACAAGGGATATACAGGAAGTGTAGAATATAGTTCGGACGACAATTGCTTATATGGCAAAGTTTTAGGAATGAATTCAAATTTAATCACTTACGAGGGAAGTACTGTTGAAGAATTGAAAGCAGACTTTGAAGCCGGAATTGATATATACATTGAAAGCTGTATGGAACGTGGAATTCAACCTCAAAAGCCATAGAGTTCTGTTTAAATACAAATTATCCTTTACAATTCAGAGCATAACTCGTAATCAAATATTAGCTGAAACACCCCCCACAATCAAAAAGGGAGCAAATATTTTAATTTGCTCCCTCTTCATTATTTTTACTTACAAAAGAATTTCGTAAATACTCAGCATGTAATTCGATATGTTTTCTAAATTTGGGTTTAAAAACCTCACTGTACAATTAATTTGTATCAAAAAACTGATAATATTTTTAATAACTCAATTCAATT
>CAZEVV010000034.1:0-18072 GCA_964515675.1 uncultured Paludibacter sp.
ACGAAACACGAAATTGTTTATAAACACCCTAAATTTGATATTTACACAATTTTAGTGTAAATTTGCGTTTTGAAAAAAAACTATCACTTCAACAACTCATGGATTCGAATATACTTTTTGCTTTAGGACTTACACTATTTGCCGGTTTAAGTACTGGTTTTGGTAGTGCTATTGCATTTTTTGCCAAACGCACCAACACTAAATTTTTATCCACAGCACTTGGTTTTTCGGCAGGTGTAATGATTTATGTTTCGTTTGTCGAAATTTTCCCGCATGCCTTCGAGTCGATAAAAACCAGTGGCTCGCAATATGCTGAGCTAATGACAGTAGTAGCATTTTTTGTAGGTATTGCCATTATTTTTGCCATCGACATGCTTATTCCAAGTGCCGAAAATCCGCACGAAATGCGCTCGGTGGAGGACATGAAAACACAAAAAGAACGAAAACTCAAACGCATGGGCCTGCTCATGGCTTTGTCCATTGCTATACACAATTTTCCCGAAGGGATGGCTACATTTGCTACCGCCATGGTGTCGCCCGATATTGCAATACCAATTGCCATTGCCATTGCCATACACAATATACCTGAAGGAATTGCCATTTCGGTGCCCATTTTTTATGCCACTGGTAGTCGCAAAAAAGCCTTTTGGCTATCTTTTGCTTCGGGCATGGCCGAGCCTTTAGGCGGACTCGTAGGGTATTTTATTCTTATGCACTTTCTCGATGCTTATGTTTTAGGATTGCTTATGGCTGCCGTTGCGGGTATCATGGTGTTTATTTCGGTTGACGAGCTTTTGCCTAGTGCCGAAAAATATGGCGAACACCACCTCTCAATTGCAGGTTTTGTTGCCGGCATGGGCATAATGGCATTCACACTTTTGGTACTGTAATATCACTTTGGCAGTTTGCATTGTGCATTTGTATAGCAAAAAAGCAATGCCCACATTTACGCAGCAAAACCA
Source organism: uncultured Paludibacter sp. (assembly GCA_964515675.1). Classification (GTDB taxonomy): domain Bacteria; phylum Bacteroidota; class Bacteroidia; order Bacteroidales; family Paludibacteraceae; genus Paludibacter. The sequence continues at coordinate 963 of CAZEVV010000034.1, forward strand.
ACAGGCAAAAACATTTCGCGCTATAAAAACGTTTGAACTTGCATTCGAACAAAACTAAAAAATAAAGAAACAACAATGATACCCAATAAAACAGGCAAAATATATTTCAACAATATTCCCATAAGCGAAATAAAACCATTCATACACTGGACTTTCTTTTTTATGGGATGGCGCCTCAATGGACGCTACAACAATATCGACGAAGCCTTGCAAAGCGACGAAAAAGCAACAGAATGGCTCAACCGATATGCCCCCGACGAGCGCGAAAAAGCGCACGAAGCACTCAAACTTTACCGCGATGCACAAATGCTTTTGGCGCGTTTCGAAGCCGAAAATTCGCTTTCGATAAATGCCATGGTGGGAATTTTTGAAGGCTTTGCGCGCAACGAAAACTTGTATGCTACACACAACAACGAAACAATTTGCTTGCCTGTATTGCGTCAACAAATACCATCGACCGATGGTTTTTGCTACTCGTTGGCCGATTTTTTAAAGCCCGAAAACGATTATATTGGGGTTTTTGCCAACACCGTAATTGGTGCCGAAGAAATGGCGCTTGTGTACGAAAAAGACGACGACATGTACCACGCCATTCTCATTAAAACATTGGCCGATCGCTTGGCCGAGGCAACTTCGGAATGGCTGCACTATAAGCTACGCACCGAGATTTGGGGCTATGCACCCAACGAAAAATGCGATGTCGAAGAATTTTTCAAAACACACTATCAAGGTATTCGTCCTGCTATTGGCTACCCTTCGCTGCCCGACCAATCATTAATTTTTGAGCTCGACCGCCTCGTCGATTTCAATAAAACTGGTATTCAACTCACCGAAAATGGCGCCATGTATCCCAATGCATCGGTGTGTGGTATTTATTTTGCGCACCCGCAAGCCAAGTATTTTAATATTGGAAAAATTGACGAAGAGCAATTTGTGGATTATTGCAACCGCCGTAACCAAAACCCCGATTATTTACGCAAATGGTTGGCAGCTAATTTGTAAGAAAACTTTAAGCTCTGCCTTGCATTATATTTCATGCATAAAGTGCCAATTTGCTAGTTTATGCATGAAATATTACGCAAGAAATTCTTATTTCAAAGCATTCAAATTGTCCTTTATCAACTGGGTTAATTGCTTGCTAACATTCGCCTTTTCGGCATAAGTTTCCCAATGGCTTACAACCGATTGAATTTTTTCTATTAATTGCTCTGCCTTTTTGATATTATTTGCGTTTGCAATGGTCAAAAAATCCTCTGTATGGATATCTTTGCGTTTGCCATTAATGCTCAATGTAAGTTGGTTTACCCATACATTGTAGGGGTCGTAGGAGTAGCAAATATCATAGGCTGGGCTTAGCTCCCAACGTCCACCTTTTTTAAGTCGAAACGCAAAGTTTTTGGTATGGTCATCGTAGTTCGTTGCCATATAATTAAACACCATTCGTTTAAACATTTGTTCGGCTTCGGGGTAAGTAAGGCGCAACAGGCGCATGGTTTGAAATAGCTGTTCGTAACTATAACTATACATTTGCTTAAAGTCGTAGTGCTGCAATCCACACCAAGTCTGAACATGGTGTTTCGTATCATGCCCTTCTCTATCAAAGCGTTTAGTCATAAAATGCGCCCTACCATTTTCTTCCAACAGTTCGCATTCCATCATGTCGATACCGCAATCTTTGGCCATTAAATAATACGCATATTCCACTCTACCATACCCAAAACTTTCACCAAATTGCGCATCGCTCACGCCATCCAGTTTCAGCAACCAATGCTCAAAACCTTCGGGAGCATGTGCTTGCCCCGATTTCACTTCGCCAGTTGCTTTGTTGTAAGCAATTACAGCTTTTGCACGAGCACCACCTGCCGATGTTCCGATTTTTATAATCTCGCCTAATGCCTTCTCTTCGGCGGTTGTTCTTAAATTCACATTGAATTCTTGCCGCTGAATTCAACATACAACTGCAACAATCTATGTGAATTTCTTAAAAAAAATGACTCTAAAAAAGAGTTGTCAAATAAGAAAACTCCTTAAGGCAATCTGAAATTTATTGGCAACGTGTACTTTACATTAATAGGTTTTCCATCCATTAATCCTGGCTTCCAATTGGGCATCGACTTTATAACTCGTACAGCTTCGGCATCTAGCGATGGATGTACTGATTTTAAAACTACTATATCACTAATTTTTCCATCAACGCCCACAACAAAACTACAAATCACACGTCCGCTTATACGTTTACGCATAGCATCGGGTGGATAGATTAAATTAAGCGAAAGAAAATTGATTAGCTCCTCACTCCCACCCCAAAATTCAGGCATTTTATCAACCACCCGATATATTATTTTGTCAGCACTAGGATTCTCGGTTTGTATGCTGGGGATATCAACGGATTTAACTGTTTGTGGATCGTTTTTTTGTGCAAACGATAGGTATATGGTCATTGCAACATTTACAAATTCGCCATTTTGCTTCCCAGCCTGCCACTGCGGCATCGACCGAAGCAAACGCACAGCTTCGGCATCGAGCAAAGGATGAACAGGTCGCAGCACTTTCACATTGCGCACATTGCCCGAGCAATCGACCACAAAAGTGCAAATAAGTTTTGGTAGTTTATTGATATCTATGTCGACAATAGGGCGGCGCAAACTATCGGCAATATACCCAAACAACGATCCATTGGCTGCAAGAAAAACTGGCATTTCATCAACCACTTGAAAAATTTTGGAATTTAAACTATCATTGATTGATTTGCTTGAAAATATTGAATCATTATTAAATTCGTATTTGCAAGTTAAATTAATACCAAAAACTAAATTGTTTGTGGGAAAAATTACAATCGACAAAAAGCTAAAAAACAAATAACAAACAAAAGCTCTCATAAAATAAAAATTATAATTTTTTACAAAGTTAAAAAATATCGTAAAACTTTCATATCTTTCTTGAATAAAAAAAAATACCCCCCTCTCCCACCCTCACACAACTAAAATAGCTTCCGATGTGTTTATTTGAAAACAAAATTCTTATCTTTGAATAAATAATTCTACAAATATATGTTTCACAGAATAAAAAATCCAATACTTTTTCAGGGCAATATGCTCAAAAAGAACTATTTTGAAGGATGGTACTACAAATTGGTGAGTGCGGATGGGCTTTATTCTGTTGCATTTATTCCAGGTATAAGTCTTAATAACGAACATGCACATGCATTTATTCAGGTTTTTGTGAGCTACAACAACAGCACACTAAAAACAATTTATGCCGAATTCGATAAAAGTGAATTTATAAGCAACGATAAACCCTTTGCCGTTGATATACAAAGCAATCGATTCACCGAACATGACATAAACGTGTGCATTGCATCCAACAATTTAAACATTGAAGGTAAAATTGCATTCAGCAACAACACAAAAATTCGAACTTCGTGGCTATCGCCTTCGATAATGGGTTTTTTTGGCTATTTTACTTTTATGGAATGTTACCACGGCATTGTAAGTATGCATCATACATTGCAGGGGCAGCTAACTATCGACGGAAGAATAATCGATTTTGATGGCGGCAAAGGTTATATCGAAAAAGATTGGGGTAGTTCATTTCCACGTAAATATGTGTGGATGCAATCCAACCATTTTGGCAACAAACAAACTTCGTTTATGTTTTCCAAAGCCATTATTCCTTTTAAAATATTCTTTTTTAATGGCTTAATCATCAACCTTATCATCGATGGAAAAGAATATCGCTTTGCAACTTACAATGGCGCAAAAGTTACAAAAAAGCATATTGCTGAAAAAAATGTGCATTACGAAATTACTCGAAAAAACTATAAACTCGTTGTTGAGGCTGTTAACGATAAAACAACATCACTCCCCTCACCCAAAAATGGCGTTATGAATCAATCCATTAAAGAAGGTCTATCGGGCGTAATTAAACTACAACTTTACAAAAAAAACAAACTTATATACGACGACATTGGCACACATGCAGGACTTGAGATAATGTGGTAAAAAATATAAAATTTAAACAATTAAGACATTCACCCCACTTACGAAAAAAAAATCAAGCTAATTTAAAAAAGCTTTTCGTAACAATTGATTTATGGCTTAAATTTTGTAATATAATACATTTTTATTAGTTTTGTAATAACGAATTCATTATCAATCAAAAATACAACATCATTATTTATGCTGAAAAAAATTATTGCTGTAGCTATTCTCGCACTCACAGCAACATCTTATAGCTTTGCTTGCACCAACTTTTTGGCTGGCAAAGCTGCCACCGTTGATGGCTCAACACTAATAACTTACGCTGCCGACTCGTACATGCTTTACGGGGCATTGTACCATTTTCCGGCTGCCACACACGCACCTGGCACCATGCTCGATATTTACGAATGGGACACAGGCAAATATCTCGGAAAAATAAAACAAGTTGAAAAAACCTACTCGGTAATTGGTAACATGAACGAGCACCAACTCACAATTGCCGAAACTACTTTTGGCGGCCGCAAAGAGCTGGTGGACACAACCGGTATAATGGATTACGGTAGCCTTATTTATGTTACTTTGCAACGTGCACGCACAGCACGCGAAGCCATAAAAATTATGACCGACCTTGTAGCCGAATATGGTTATTATAGCTCGGGCGAATCGTTCTCGATAGCCGACCCCAACGAAGTGTGGATAATGGAAATGATAGGCAAAGGACCGCGCAACAAAGGTGCTGTGTGGGTGGCCATGCGCATGCCCGACGACCATATTTCGGCACATGCCAACCATGCGCGCATCACAACATTTCCGCTCAACGATAAAGAAAACTGCCTCTACTCCGACGATGTAATACTTTTTGCACGCGAAAAAGGCTATTTCAAAGGAAAAAATAGCGAGTTCAGCTTCTCAGATGTATATGCACCCATCGAATTTGGAAAACTTTTTGCTTGCGAAGCGCGCGTTTGGAGCTTCTTCCGCAAAAACGACCCCAAAATGGATCGCTTTATTACTTACATAAAAGGCGAAACTGTTGAACGTATGCCATTGTGGATTAAACCGGCACAAAAAGTTAGTGCACAAATGTTTAAAGATTGGATGCGCGACGAATACGAAGGTACCGAACTCGACATAACAAAGGGTCCTGGCGCTGGTCCGTTTGGCACAAAGTTGCGCCATAGCCCGCTAAGTTTCAAAGTAAATGGTGTAACATATTTCCACGAGCGACCCATTGCTACACAACAATCAGGCTTTGTGTTTGTGGCTCAAATGCGCAGTTGGTTGCCCAACCACATTGGGGGTATACTTTGGTTTGCGGTTGACGATGCTGCCACTGCACTATTTGTTCCAATGTATTGTGGCATAAATGGTGTGCCTAATTGTTTTAGTGAGAAGAACGGACATTTACTCGAATACTCCCCCACTTCGGCATTTTGGATCTACAATCAGGTGTCGCAATTTGCTTATAGCAAATATTCGCTCATGAAACCCGAAATACAAAAAATACAAAAACATTGGGAACAAAACTTCAACAAATTGGTGCCCACTATCGACAAAGCAGCAGCAAGTATGAGCGAAGCCGATGCGCGACTTTTCCTCACCGAATTTAGTCACACACAGGCCGAAAAATCGACCGAAGCTTGGAAACGATTCGGAGAGTTTTTGCTTGTGAAATACCTTGATGGTAATGTAAAAATTGAAGAAAATGGTGTTTTTCTGCGCAACGAATTCAATATTCCACCTTCAATCATTCGCCCAGGTTATCCCGAAGAAACGCTCAAAGAAATTATAAAAGCTCGTCCGTTTTTGAGAGCCAAAACGCAGGAGGAGTTGGATAATAGGAAATAAAGATTCAATTATTTGAAGATTCAATTATTTGAAGATTTTAAGATTTGTCCCGATAGACATCAGGGATTGAGGATTTTGATACCAATTAATTCATTTGTTCAATTTAAAAATATAAAAGCAGCATCGAAATATATAGTTTCGATGCTGTTTTTTTTTATTAGCGGATAAATTTGAAGGTGCCCATACATTTTCTCACTTTCGCCTCAAAAAACTATACACATTCAAGTCGGTAAATTCGCCATCGCTGAGTATTTCGCCATCGCGCTCAATGCCTTCGAACACAAAACTGAGGCGCTGTGCTACTTTATTGCTTGGCCTATTATCCACGGCACAACGCAGCTGAATGCGATTCATATCCATTGTTTCGAAAGCATATTGCATAAGTCTTTTTACCGAAAGTGTTATTATGCCTTTTTTCTGATAATTGTGTGACAACCAATAGCCTATTTCGGTTTTTTTGTTGGCATAATCGCTAAATTTAAAACCTATTAAACCCACAATATTATTTTCGTAACGTACTACAAATACATTTTCGGGCATGGGTTGAGCATAAATCGAGGCTATATACGCTTCTGTATCGGCTACTGTTTTTGTGTAGTCAACAAAAGGCAACCATTTACGCAAGTATATACGCTCATTATCAATTATGCTAAATATTTCGGGTGCGTCAGTTATAGCAATCCTGTGTAATGCTATTGCGTTGTTTACATTTATTATCAACATCGAAAAATAGGTATTAATTGTTTTTATTGAACTGAAAAACAAAGATATAAAAATATAATTATCAAATTAACGTCAATGCAATTAAATCATTTAAATTATTTTGTACATTCGATAAATATCGACATTGCATAAATCAGTTTTGCTATTGATAAACTATCAACACTATGTTGAAAACTGTTTGATAAATGCTTATACAAATATTAAAACTTTATTTGCAAAATCGAAAATCAACAACACATATCGATATATTTGAATTGGCAAAATAAGTTAACATATATTTTACAGCCATTTTTTAACTTGTTTTTCGGGCTTATGAGCATCAGTATTCGTAAAAAGTTTCTAACTTTGCAGTTATAAACAGCGTGTTGAAAAAGTTTGTATAATGTTGTTTTTCAGTTATATTTTATTTTTGAAAATGTTCAAAAGCTTATATCAAAACTTAATAAGTTAATATGCAAGCATTCTCAAAAATATTTATCAACCTTATCAACACCCTATTATTATCACTAAAAGAGTTTTTTTAAAAAATAAAAAATATAATATTAATGTTTATTTGAAAAGTCGATAATTTTATTTGAAAATCGATTTTTCGCAAAAATATGACGTATGAACAAAGATCAATTGATTGCTGAAATAAATCGCCTCAAAAAAGAAAAAAATGCTGTGATAATGGCGCACTACTACCAAATGGGCGATATACAAGATATTGCCGATGTAGTGGGCGATAGTTTGGCTTTGGCACAATGGGCTGCCAAAACCGATGCCGAAATTATTGTGCTTTGCGGCGTGCATTTTATGGGCGAAACAGCCAAAATTCTCTCGCCACAAAAAAAAGTGCTTGTGCCCGACCTCGAAGCTGGATGCTCGTTGGCCGACAGTTGCCCTGCCGACGCTTTTGAGGCATTTACAAAGGCGCACCCCGATCATACTGTTATTTCGTATGTAAATACCACAGCGGCCGTTAAAGCGCTTACTGACGTGGTGGTGACTTCGACCAATGCCAAAAAAATTGTCGATTCGTTTCCCAAAGATGCGAAATTAATTTTTGGTCCCGACCGAAATCTCGGAAATTATATCAACAGTGTAACCGGTCGCGAGATGTTATTATGGGACGGAGCATGCCATGTACACGAGCAATTTTCGGTGGAAAAGCTGTTGAAATTAAAAGAAGCGCACCCCGATGCCGAAATTTTGGCGCATCCCGAGTGTAAACGTCCGCTATTGTTGTTGGCCAATTTTATTGGTAGCACGCAAGCATTGCTCAACTACACAGTAAATAGCGAAAAAAACAAGTTTCTTGTAGCCACCGAAAGCGGTATACTGCACGAAATGCAAAAGAAAAGTCCGAGCAAAGAATTTATTCCTGTGCCGCCCAACGATAGCACTTGTGCCTGCAACGAATGCAATTTTATGCGCCTCAATACGCTCGAAAAGTTGTATAAATGTTTGCTCAACGAAGCACCCGAAATTTTGGTGGACGAAGAAGTACGCATAAGAGCTGTAAAACCAATTTTGCGAATGTTGGAATTGAGCTAATTTGGCAGTTTGCCTTTGTTCTTTGGAAAAAGTGACTGATTTTTGCCTTTGATTTTTGTAAAATGCAATTTATTTGAATATATATTTAATTAAATTTCTCATTCAAAACTTATTTATAATAATATTTTTTGGTTCAACTTAGCTAAATTGTTTAGCGAAGTTGAACCATTTTTTTTATGAAAATTTTATTTTAACAGTATTTGTTTGTATTTTTTTATACTTTTGCAATAATAATTACATCTCCTCTCCTACTCCTTTATTATCAAAGTTTTAGTATTTCAAAATATTATGATAATAAGGTTATTTATATTGATATTTCTTTTATTATTAATAACTCAAAAGTTGTTAACGTAAACCGTGCGCTATTCACCTGCTTGGTTTGGTCCAAATGCCAATCCGGTGCCTGAGTTTAGCGATGGTACTATAGCTAAATATACAAAAATTGATGCTATGGCCGATTATTATTTTGGTTTTGGCGACGAAACACGAAATTTGTATATTAAAGCCGAAATTCCATTGGTTTCTGAGCGTGTTTCGTTTAAATTTTGGTCTACTTTTTTCGAGCGATATAATGTTACACCCGAGCTTAGTGCCGCGCGCAATATGCAAGATGGCAATACTAGCGGGCGTGCCAATGGCGATTTGTATGTACAAACACGAATTTCGTTGGCAAAAGAACAAAAAATTTTACCTGCCATAAATTTTAATACTACACTCAAAACCAGTTCGGGCACGGCCGACGAGTACAAACGTTATTTTGATACTATGGGTTATGCTTTCGATTTCGAGTTCGCCAAATCATTTCATACAAATGCTAAATTTTTTAATACTTTTCGAATTATTGCTAATGCAGGTTTTTTGTGTTGGGAAACTACCAATAGTACCCAAAACGATGCAGTAATGTATGGTATAAAATTTATTTTTGGTGCACAAAAATGGAATATCGACCAAACATTTGCTGGCTACACAGGATGGATGGCACGGCATCCAAATTACGGTGCTGATTATGGCGATGCACCAATTATTTATGCTTTAAAATTTAATTTACAACCCAAAAAAGTAAATTATTTTATTCAATATCAATATGGATTGCGCGATTTTCCTTATCATCAAATGCGCTTGGGTGTAAATTTCAATTTAGAAAAACTCACACCAAAATTTTAGATACTTACTTTCTATACACAAAAAATATTAAAATGATTATTTGTATAAATGAATATATGAACATTATTACATATATTTGTAAAGTTTAAAAATGAAATTAGTTTTATGGTATAAGTTTTCTTTTTCATTTTTCGATTTTCATTTTTCATTTTTATCAATAGGAGTGAGGTTTAAACAAATATTTTTACATGAAGCGTAATTTTTTATTATCACTATTTTCAATTTTTTTTGTTGCATTACAAGCACAAGTAGCCTCCAATTTAGATGCTACTGCATTTTATACAAAACTTAATCAAACGCCCGCAGCGCAAATTGTTGATGTGCGCACGCCAGGCGAATTTGCGCAAGGTATTATACCTAAGTCAGTTAATATTGACATAAGCACCAATTCGTTTCCTGATAGAATATCGAAATTGGACAAGAAAAAACCAGTTTTTGTATACTGTTTAACAGGGTCGCGCAGTGTTTATGCCATGAATTATATGAAATCGATAGGTTTTACCGAAATTTACAATCTTGCAGGCGGAATTTTGCGTTGGCGTGCTGCCCGATATCCCGAAGTGACGCCAACGGCTCAAACGGCTGCAAAACCCGCGGCGGCAGGTATGAGCATGACGCAATACCAAGCTTTGTTTAATACCAACAAAATTGTAATCATAAATTTTGCTGCCGAATGGTGTGCACCTTGCAAACGTATGAAGCCATATTTAGACGAATTGGCGCGCGATTATAAAGATAAATTAATTGTAGTGCGTATTGATGCCGATGCAAACAAAACATTGCTCAATGAACTAAAAATTGAGAATGTTCCCACATTATCAATTTATAAAAACAAAAAACACATTACAACATATAAAGCTTTTGTATCCAAAGAAGAAGTTTTGAAACATATCGAAAAATTGTAAATATTAATTTTTAATGTAATTTAATACATTATATTTTTTTATGTTGTGTATTCGTATGCATATTTTTGTGTTTTTGTTTATAAAAATCACTTTTTAATTTATAATTATAGGTATTCTTATGTAATGAAATTGTAATAATGCATTTTATTACTATCTTTGCTAAATCTTTTTTATTACAGAAAAATTTAATAAAATATGCCCATTTATAAAGCATTATCAACATACAAAACAATTCAACTCGAATCATTAAGTAAGCTTCGCCTGTTCAACCGAATAGATCGTAAGTTTGTTTTTTGTGTGAGCGATTTGAGCTCAATTTTAGAAAAATTAGGGCCCGATTATTATGTTGTAACTATAAATAACACTCTGGTTTCGAACTACAATACCCAATATTTTGATACACCCGATTTTGCAATGTACACGCAACATCACAATGGAAAACTCAATAGATACAAGCTACGTTTGCGCACTTATACCGAATCGAATATTCATTTTTTCGAATTAAAATTCAAAAATAATTTAGGTAGAACAAAAAAGATGCGCATCGAAATTGACAATCAGTATTTAAATAATCAGCCCGAAATAACTAAGTTTTTAAATGCGAATAGTCCTTTTTCAATACAAAATATTATTCCTTCGTTGTGTGTAAATTACAATAGAATAACTCTTGTGAATAAACGCATGACCGAACGTTTGACCATCGATTTGAATCTCACATTTAATACAAATACTGAGGATAGTAAACAATACGATAATATTGTTATAGCCGAGTTAAAGCAGGACAAATCAACAGGTTCGCCATTTATTGATGTAATGAACGATTTGCGTATCAAAGAGGCATCGTTGAGCAAATATTGTTTAGGAATGGCAAGTTTAAATAAAGATATTAAGATAAATAATTATAAAGATAAAATACGTTATGTCGAAAAATTTCAATCAAAAATCGCTTAAGTTTATATTACTGTTATTTTTTGTGTTTCTTGTTCAGCAGCAATCGTTTTTGAGTGCTCAAAACTTAGTAACCGAGAGTTTGGCTACTACGCAATCGGCCTTTGCCGACGAAACTTTAGTGGATAGTTTTACAACAAATGCCGAACCCAAAATAAATAAAAACTTTTTCATCAATTTATTGATCAATTTAACGGCCGTATTTTTTATATTATTTTTTATTTATTATCCCAATTATCAGAAGCGCGATAAAATTTTTACTTTTCTTATGTTTAATGTGGTAATTTATTTACTTACATTTGTGCTTAACGAAGTAAAAATATCGATGGGTGCAGCTTTTGGTTTGTTTGCTGTGTTTTCGATGTTGCGCTACCGCACTACAAGTATCGATATAAAGGACATGACTTATTTGTTTATTTTTATAGCGCTTGGTCTTGTAAGTGCTATTCAATTTGCTTATTATGAGTTAATTATTATATCGGCAATTATTTTTATTGCAGTTTTGTTGCTCGATACAAATGTGTTTTTCCGTAAAGAAATGTCGTCGACTTTGCTTTTCGAACGTATTGAAATGATAAAACCCGAAAGCAGAGATGAACTTGTTGAATTGCTAAAAGTTAGAACCGGAATTAATATCCATAGAATTGAAATATCGGAAATTAATTTTTTAAAAGATACCGCACTCATAACATTTTTTTATTACACAGATAAAAAGAAAAAATAATTTCAATATATTTTTATTATGCTTAAAATCAAATTAATAACCATATTTCTTTTTGCTTTTATAATGTTTTCGAATGCACAAATCGAAAACTTTGGAACGTGGACATCGATTTCGGCCGAAAAGAATCTGGGTGATATTGGCCTCGGTGCCGAAACCGAATTGCGAACCATTTTAGGCGTAAGGCTTATCAATCGTGCTTCGGTTGGTTTAAGTGCCGATTATCGTATCAACGATTATTTAAAAGTGGCTGCAGGTTATAGTTTTATGAATAATTTAGATACGAAATACGAAAATTATCAGTTTCGTCATCGTTTTAATGCAGGGGCTACAGGTCGTTTTAAAGTAGATAGATTTACGTTTTCGTTGCGCGAACGTGTGCAACTTACTACCAAAGACGAGAGCAAACGCATACGCGATAATGGAACCATCGACACCTATCGTATCAATCCAGCATGGGTTTGGCGCAACCGTTTTCAGGCCGAATACAATATCCGCAAATCGAAGTTTACGCCCTCTTTTTCAGTTGAGTCGTTCTACGAATTAAACAATCCTGCAGGCAATAGTTTTTACAAAATGCGCTATACTTTAACATGCGATTATCGTATAAATAAACGCAATTCGGTATCGGTATTTACTGTTTTAAATACAGGTTTCGACGATGAAGATATGTACGGAAAATATATTCTTGGCATAAATTATAACATTAAATTAAAATAGTGTTTGATATGAAAACATACAAATTATATACGTTTTTACTTGTAATTATTGCATTTTTATTAAGCTCGTGCGATCCCGAAAATGTTTTGCCCAACGATAAAGATGGTGCAACCGGATATGGTAACGAATCGATTTATGATTATGTTTGGAATGCAAAAAAGGAACAATTGATTGAATTAAAATCGACAACGATAAGTACAAAATCGAAAAATGTGATTGTTACCGATACAGGTTTCGTGATTGTGGCTGGAGGTTATTACCATATCAAAGGCAATTTAAACAATGGTCAGTTATTGGTTGATGCCGACAAAGCTGATGTTTTCATTAAACTATCGTCGGTATCGATATCGAACAATTATACTGCGCCATTTTATGTGAAAAATGCGCGTAAAGTGGTTGTGTTTTTGGCCGATAATACTATAAATACTTTTACCGATGCCGTAAACTACACCTATTTGGGCGAGCCCAATGCTTGTATATTTAGCGATAACTATCTATCATTCACTGGCACTGGCACTTTGGTAGTAAATGCAAATTTCAACAATGGCATTTCGAGCGATAATGCGCTGGTTTTAAACAGTGGTAAATTTGTGGTAAAAGCCAAAGATGATGGTTTGCGTGGTAAGAATTTTTTACTTATAAATAATGGCGATATTAGTGTTGATGTGCAAACAGGTCATGCATTAAAATCGGACCACGAAACACGTGGCGATCGTGGTTTTGTGCTTATTAAAAATGGTAAGTTCGATTTATCGTCGGAAGAAAAAGATGGTATAAATACTACAAAGCGTGTTTTAATAGAAAATGGTTTTTTCGAAATTTCGGCACCCGAGAGTCAGGCCATTAGATCCGATTCGTTGATACATATTGAAGGTTCCGAAATAAACATTTCGAGTTCGAACGAAGGTATAAAGGCGCCTTTCATTACAATAGATGGCGGTAAAATTTCGGTTAATGCATATGTCGATGCTATGCAAGCCACTTATGGTAAAGGCAACGAGGAAAATGAAAATTGTTTGTTAACCATTAATGGCGGCGACTTATACCTGAGTGCGCAAAGCGGAAGAGCACTTATGAGCAACGGAAGCACTGAAATGAATGGAGGCACAGTTTTGGTTCATGGAGCGCAATTGAGCACGGTTTTAGGTTTGGATTATAAAAACATATTTAATATAAATGGAGGAACTTTGCTTGCTTCGGGCTCCTCCTCATCAAAATTTAAAGGTTTAAGTGCTGGTTCGCAACAAATTTCGGTAAGTTGTAAAACAGCTACTGCTGTCAATTCGCTTTTCAGTATTGTTGATGCATCAGGCAATGTAGTTTTTTCGTTTAAACCTGAACGTCAGTATCATAGTATGATTTTTTCGTCGTCAGCATTAAAACTCAAAGAGCAATATAAATTGTATATAGGCGGTACAAATTCGGGCAAATCGAACAATGGTTTTTATAATGGTGGTACGCTAAGTGGTGGAACACTGAAAACAACTTTCACTATAAATACAATTACTACGCATATAGGGTTTTAAAAGTTTGTATTGTGCTATTATATAAACTGTTACATTTAATTGTGTAACAGTTTTTTTTGTTTAATGAGCATTTTTTTGAGTGTTTATTTAAAACAATCGAAATCATTAAAAATTAAAATTATAGCCAATATTTATCGATTTTTAGTTATAAAATTCTTATCTTCGCAAACTTTTTTATTATTAATAATAATTTTATTATAGCAATAATAATCAATTATTTACAAATATTTTTTTGGAATGAATTTAGATAATAACACAAATATCGCTTCATCTAACGCTGGGCAATACAAGCGTTCGGACATTGAAATAATGGCACCTGCAGGCTCGTGGGAGAGTTTGATGGCGGCCATACATGCGGGAGCCGACTCGGTGTATTTTGGTATCGAAAAACTGAATATGCGCGCCAAATCGAGCAGTAATTTTACAACCGACGATTTGCGCGAGATTGTGCGTATTTGTAACGAGAACAATGTAAAAAGCTATCTTACAGTAAATACCATTTTGTACGATAATGATTTAAACCTGATGCGCGAAATTATTGATGTAGCAAAAGAAGTACAGGTTTCGGCTATAATTGCTTCGGATGTTTCGGCGCTCATGTATGCCAATCAGGTAGGAGTGGAGGTGCATTTATCTACCCAACTCAATATTTCTAATGTCGACGCTTTGCGATTTTATGCGCAATTTGCCGAGGTAGTGGTTTTGGCGCGCGAACTGAATATGGAACAGGTGGCGGCCATACACAAAGCCATTGTCGATGAGCAAATTAAGGGTAGGAGCGGGGAGCTTATTCGTATCGAAATGTTCTGTCATGGTGCACTTTGTATGGCGGTTTCGGGCAAATGTTATTTAAGTTTGCACGAAAAAAACATTTCGGCCAATCGCGGTGCTTGTAACCAAATTTGTAGACGCGGTTATGTTGTAAAGGACAAAGATTCGGAAATTGAATTAGAGATTGACAATGAATATATAATGTCGCCAAAGGATTTGAAAACCATTGGTTTTGCCGATGAAATGTTGGCAGCTGGTGTTCGTGTTTTCAAAATTGAGGGGCGCGCTCGTGGTCCCGAATATGTAAAAACAGTTGTTTCGTGTTATCGCGAAGCTATCGAATCGGTAATTGATGGCAGTTTTAGCAACGAAAAAGTTGCTGCATGGGATGTACGTTTGAGCAAAGTTTTCAATCGTGGTTTTTGGAATGGCTATTATTTAGGACAACGTTTGGGCGAGTGGAGTAGCAATTATGGCTCGGAAGCTACACACAAAAAAGTGTATATAGGCAAATGTACCAACTATTTTAGCAAAATTGGTGTTGCCGAGTTTTTGCTCGAGGCACAACATTTAAATGTGGGCGACGAAATTTTGATAACTGGTGAAACAACAGGCGCTTACGAAGATGTTGTAACCGAAATGCGTGTTGAACTTAAACCAGTTGAGCGTGTAGATAAAGGAACATATTTCTCGTTCAAAACCAATGATTTAATACGCCGTAACGATAAATTGTACAAGGTGGTGAAGAGTTAAAATTTTAACGACTATCTGAGAAAAAAATGGGGTTTAAATAAATAGTATCTATATTTATTTAAACCCCATTTATTGTATTCAATTTAAACAAAAATCAATTTTTTTTCTATTTCGCTTCTGAATATGGAAGAGATGAATGATGTAAAATTATTCGAATTTTTCCATCATCTCCTTTTTTAAATGCCCATGTTTTATCCACTGTTACTATATTTCCATCTTTATCGGTAAACGAAACATTGCCCATTGTAATGGCAATATTTCCTTGTAATTGAATACCATCATTGCCTTCGCCATAATTGTCATACGAAGCTTTTACCCACGGTTTTATCCCAAAACCTTTATCGTTTGGATATTCGCTATCCCCACCAACAAAGTACGACAATGCACCTTTTTTAGTCATTCTAAATGTTTGATTTCCTGTTGTTAATGTTGGTTTGAAAAAAACCTTACCATTGTCATAGTCATAAGCATCTGTCAAAACTTGTTCGGCAAAAGCTTTGTAATCACCACTTTCGGCATGTAGTTTTGCAATCTGCACAACGGCGTCGCACCATGCTTGTTGGGCAGCGTTAACTTCTTCATACGTTATAACTTGCGTTACCTGATTTTTTAGCTCAGTTTGTTTCTCACTGTTTTGAGAATTGTTACACGAAATGATACTTACTGATAAAAGTACGATAAAAAAATACAATTTCATTTTCATAAATACATTTTTTTTATTACGCCTACTTTTTACGGTTTTCGGCTTTACCGTACAATTTGAAACATTTTTTTTTTATTTATGTTTTACAATTTAAATTTTGAATAAATTTTTTCAGTAATTTTTGCATCATTTTAAGTTAATCAGTTTGTTTACATAAAATTATTTGCATTTCTTAGTGCTTTATTTTCAATTTATAATTTGAATAGGTGGTTAAGAGTGGAATTTAATTTAAATTTTACAGTTAGCCATATATTTTTTATTCTGCAATTGTAAATCGTAAATGAATAAATCGTAAATCATTTCACTACATATTCCACTTTTTCGCTTGTATGAGCGCTAAAATAGCCTAGTTTTGTACCTTTGAGATTGGTGGTAGGGTTGGCAGGTGTTGAGCCGCCTGGACCGCCAAAATTGCGTAAGCTTCGGTAGTATTCGTACATTTCTTTTGTTATACATTGCAATTCGATGCCTATCACATCGCCAGGTTTCATGTCGGGCTCCACAAGTATTACTAAGTTTTCGTTCATTCGCCCATTGCTCAAGCGGTCGTCGTACACATTATTTGCGCTTCTAACAACATTATTTAAGCTCAAAACTATTCGGTAGTAGTTTTGCTCGTCTGCCGGGTCGTTGTAGCGCACACGCACTTCGTAAAACTGCGCTTTTTGGTCGGGTAGGAGTGGAGGTCCACCGCCTGGATAAATGCTATTTTCCACCATAAATGTATCAATAGGCACCCTGTTTGGTATTTCGCTTTCAGCGGTTATAGTACGACCGTCGACTTCAATTTTTAATTGGTATTTTTTATTAAT
>CAZEVV010000035.1:0-18037 GCA_964515675.1 uncultured Paludibacter sp.
TATTTAAACCCAAAGTCAACTTTGGTATAATGCCGATGCCTACAAACAAATTGGACAATAAGACATACCTGCCTGCCGCAGGCAGCGTCGAAATTGGACTATATTGTTTGTGCAATCGGTATTACTTTCTATAGTATCCTTAACAACGAAGAGTATTTGGCATAAAAAGTTTCTATAGTCGCACACATCTAGTTTGCTGGTGTAAGACTCAGAAATTGTCAGTTGCTTAATGGTATTGTCGAGTGAATTTAAAAATGTGTCTGGTGGTTGTGAAGATTAATGTGATATATTAATCGTTCGGAAGTTAGAGTATAATAAGGATAATAATAAGTCCGAGAAATTGCAGTTTATCTGCAATTTCTCGGACAGTAATTGTATGAATAGCTTAAGCTTAATACATAGGGTTCTGGCCATATGTTTCTCCGTTTTCAAGGGCATCGAGTTCGGCCTGAGGAATTGGACGTACATAGTGCTTTTTGGGGTCGAAGGCAACAATGTCAGGGTTTTGTTTGCCTGGGCCAAGACGATGTTCTAGTTGCTTCGTGCGTTTCAAGTCAGGCCAGCGCAAATGCTCACCAGCAAGTTCGCGTGCTCTTTCATCAAGTATGAAATCGATGTTAATTTGCGCCAAGTTTACTTGCATTTCTGCTGTTCTGTCTATTGGCGTTTTTATGGCTGCACGTGTTCGTAATACATTTATGTAGTGAGCTGCATCGGGATTTGTTTTGTTTAGTTTCCATGCTGCTTCTGCTGCTATCAGATACATCTCGGCAAATCGCATCACAATCACATTTTTTGTACCTGCATCTGATCCAGCTGTTCTGTCGGGGTCGCGAAATTTACGTAGCGATGGATAGTAAGGGTTGTTATTTGCATTGGTCGAAATAGTACCATCAGCATTATAGGTGTCATTGATGTCTTTTACACCATATCTACGTGATGCTTTGTCGGCAATTACTTTTTTTGTGTAAAGTAATGCCGTGTCGCCAGGTTGTAGCGTTACTGTCCCTGCTGAGAATGATTTTGAGAATCGAGCTATATCCGTGCTTGACCATGTGTATGCTGATGCTGTTGTAGGTATTTTCGCTTCCTCGCGAAACGAACTATAATAGCGTGAGTCAATATCCTCGTTAAAAACATTCAGTAAATATTTAGTAGGCATCATTCTACTTGCTCCATCACGTCCGTATTCCAATACCTCTAACGACGGCATGCCGCAAAGTCCAGTATATTTGGCCAAGTACCACCTAAATAACCTATTTGCATTGTTTGGTTGCGGATTCAATGCGCTGTTTGTTGAGTGTGTTATCGACCACAATGCTTCTGTATTGTTTTTGTTATTCGATGGTAAAAATACTTCGTCAAAACTATTGTATAATCTACATCCGTATTTGTTTTGATTATCTATGAGCTCTTTGGCAGCATCAAGCGCTTTTTGATAAAACTTATCAGCCTCGGTTTTATTGTTTTCGAAATATTCTAAATACGATGCGCGTGTTAATGCTGTTCGGGCTAATAATCCGTAAGCTGCTTTGCGGTCTGCTCGCCCATAATCACTCTGAGTAAGTGGTAAAATCTGAGCAGCACGTTCAAGATCGGAGATGATTAATTGATAGAAATCGCTTAACGGACTGCGCTCTGCCGTAAGTGGTACGCCAGCTGTTTCGGTGGTTCTTAGCGTAACATTGCCAAAACTCTCAGCTATCATCCAGTAAGCATATGCACGTATAAACCTTAATTCGCCTTCGCGCGCAAGTTTTTCGTTTTCGTTGCTAAATTTTACTGGGTCAATCCTACCTAATCCTGTGTTGGTGTAATTCACAATTTCGTATAGTCGTTGCCAAGTGTTTTTAATTTGCCCTGTACTTGCGCCTAACTTCTCAGTATAGGTAAGCAGTTGGTCAGCATATGTGCCTCTTGCGCCCATATACCAAAGGTCTGAGCCTCCTTCGAACAAAAACATTATGTCTTCGCGACCATAAAATTGCCCTCTGAAATTATAATATGCTGCATTAACTAATGAGTTGATGCCGCTTTCGGTGCTGAATACTACGTTGGCAGTCGAACCCGAAGGATTGTATTCTTCTAAGCTACATGCATTAAAGCCTGCAATGAGTAGCGCACTGAATATAATTGATTTTATTTTTTTCATGTTTTATTTTTTTTATTCATTAATAATTCCATTTTATATTCGCTATTGCTTTGTTTTAAAAAGCAATAACCCTTTCAAAACATATAAAATGAGATAATACAACTTTAGAAATTAAGATTCACACCCATTATGATTTGTTTGCTCAATGGCATTTTTTCATCACCTCCTCTTTCGGGGTCATAGTTTTTAAGTAAATGACTTTTTGCAATTGTAAATGGATTTGATGCTGTTGCGTAGAGTCGTAATTTGCTTACACCTATTGCTTTAAGTGCGTTTGATGGGAGGCTGTAGCCTATGCTTATATTTCGAATCTTGAAATATGACCCGTCAATATAGTTGAGCGACATGTAGCCAAAATAATCGTATAATTTACCATCTTTTTTAGGACGAGGAAAATCGTTCGTCGGGTTTTCAGGAGTCCAATAGTTTAAATGATCGGGGCTGTTGGCAACGCCCGAAGGGTCGAACCTGCCTAAAAATTGTGCATCTATCATTTGACCCCAACGAATGACCATATACATGTTGAAGTCAAAGTTTTTATAACGCAAACTATTATTAAAGCCCGATGTCCATTTGGGCGATCGACTTCCAAGGTATTGACGGTCGGCTGCTGTAATGTTCATATCTCCATCAAAATCTTCAACTTTAAGCGACCCTGGCGTGAATGCATTTGCATTACCGTTGAGTTTGTATTCGCCCATCTGTGCCTCTTCACCTAGTTGCCATATTCCATTAAGTTTGTATGAGTAAAATGAATTGATGGGTCGTCCAATTAACAAGGATGCAACCTCGGTGTTTTGTCCTTGTATAATATCTTCACCTGTGACTAACGAAACAATTTTTTCCTGATTAGCTGCAAATGTTAATGTCGATGACCAGCTGAAATCTTTTTTCTGGATATTCACCGTGTTCAAAGTCACTTCAATTCCTCGGTTGCTTGTGCTCCCAATGTTTTGATATGTCGAAAATTGTGCCGATGATGCGCCGCCAGCTCCTGTTGATGGGGGTAGGCTTCGTGCAAGTAGAATGTTGTCGGTGTAAATGTCGTACAAGTCAATGTTTAAATCAATACGGTTTTTTAATATCCCAAAGTCAACGCCAATGTTGGTGCTTGTGGATGTTTCCCAACCCAAATGCGGATTACCCACTAAGTAACCAAATTGATAAACAGTTGCCGCTTTATCGTTGAAACCAAATTTTGTGTTGGCCGACACACTACCGCCTTGCGTAGCATATGCTGGTGCGCCTGCATTGCCAGTAGTGCCATAACTTGCGCGTAACTTTAAGTTGCTCAGCCACTCTTGCGTGTTTTCCATAAATGCCTCATCGCTCAAACGCCATGCTCCTGATACAGAGGGAAAGAAGTCCCATTGATGACCAGGGGCTAATGTTGATGAACCATCCCAACGTGCTGTAGCTGTTAAAAAGTATTTTCCTAAATAGCTGTACGATAAACGTCCTGCAAAACCTAAAGCTTGAGTTTGTATATAGTTTGAATATAATTGACGGCTTGCAGGGTCGGTAGCCCCCATTTGATAAAACAAATATGAGTCGAGTAGCTGATTCGTTCCATTCATTGCATAACTTTCGTCTATGCTTTTAACCCACGACGAAACAGCTGTTGCCTCAATATTGTGGTCGATTATCGATTTGTTGTATGTCAGAATGTTGTCCCAACTTATGTTGCGACCGTAATGGTTCGAAACGGAAGCTTGATTGTTGAAGCTACTGCCAAATTGTTCTGTCGAGTTCTTTGCATAATATGTGCCTTGTCTTGATGTATTGAGAGCAACCGATATATTTGAGCGCAATGTAATATCTTTACTTGGCTGAATGATAACATATCCAGTGTTAAACGAGCGTATAGATTGTGTGTTGTTCAACGATTTATTGCTTTCGGAGTAGTTGGCCAAAGGAGACAAACGCTGGGCATCGCCCGAAACTGGAAATAAATTAATATCGCCATTTTCGAGATACGGTGTGCCTAGGGGTACATAACTCATTGCCTGTGTTAGCATGTTTCCGGGTACAGCATTTTTATCGTAATATGTAAGTTGCGAATTTACTCCAACACTCAACCATTTTTTTATTTCGTAATCAAGGTTTGTTCGTAAACTATACTTTTTTATATCATCATTTACAAAAATTCCTTTTTCATCGAAATAGCCTAATGATAGATAGGATTTTAGCTTGTCGCGCGATGCCGAAAATGTTGCGTTATGACTTTGTTGAACGCCATTACGAGTAACAAGATCGACCCAGTTAACCCATTGATTGTTTTGGATGGATGTCCATTCCTCGTTCGAAAATATTTTGTAATCATCAGCACTCGATTCCCATTGGCCTACACTACGAAAAGCCTCGCGACGCACATTCATGTACGACTCTCCAGTACGGGGCGTAGGATAATCCACAAAACCATTTATCCCATAATAGCCATCATAACTTAAATTAATTTGATTCGTCTTTGCTTTTTTTGTTGTGATAATAACTACGCCATTTGCACCTAGCGAGCCATAAATGGCTGTCGACGAAGCATCTTTTAATACATCTATGCTTTCAATATCATTGGGGTTTAGGTCGGCATACGAACCGCCTTGTACTCCATCGATAATAAATAATGGCTCCGTGTTTCTTGTTTTGTTGCCATACATGTCGGTATAACCTAAGGTTTTAGTACCTCTAATGAGTATGTTTACTCCTGCACCAGCGCCACCGCCTGACCGCGTTATATCCATACCTGCTATTCTGCCCTGTATTGCTTCCATGGCATTTGAGGTTGGAGTTTGTACAATGTCACTTGTTTTTACTGACGAAACAGCACCTGTCAAATCGCGTTTTTTTACTGTACCATAGCCAATTACAACAATCTCCTCGAGGCCTTTACTCTCGGGCACTAATTTTATGTTAATAACCGTTGTGTTTGCAATTGAAACAACTTGTTTTTCGTATCCTACGTAGGTGATAGTTAGTGATTTGTCATCGGATGAAACATTTAGCCTGAATGAACCGTTTATATCGGTTATAGTTCCACTCGCTTTTTCTGAGATAAGAATATTAGCGCCAATTACTGGTTCGTTATTCTCATCAACCACTTTGCCACTAACTGTGCGTTCGGATTGCTGCTGTGATGAAATGTTTGACTCATTGTGAGCTTTTGTAAGTTCGTTTGCAGCGGCATGATTAGCAAACGATACATTTAATCCTAATAGGATAAATGTTGCTAAAAAATAATTTGATTTTTTCTTCATAAGCTTTCTTTTGATATTCGTGTTTTTTGAATATCTCATTAAATAATTAGATGAATAGTTTTGAAATTTAAGAACTGATAACGTTTTGAGCAAATGCAATGCTGCGTTTGCCTCATGAAAATGATGGTACTACATAGGCAGTGATTTTAATAAAGTTTGTAATAGTATTTAATAAAGATTTGGAGCAGTTGCATCCATGTTTAACATATGTACAGACGTAAGCATTCTTGTAAGTGTAATCATGCTTATTGTATTTTTTTCTTTTTTTATTCATGCCGATAGGGTACTGCTGTAGTTGAATGTGTTTGTGCAATAGCTGGTTTTAGTGCATAATAATGTGTTGTTTTGGATATAATACATTATGGCTAATTGTATTTTTGTAGTGTGTTATGTTTTTAATATTGTGTACTATATGTATGTTTGTTGCCATACAATAATTGTGCAGCAAACGATTCATTTGCCATACGTAAAAATAAATATCAAGTTTTGGGCTTACGAAATAAAAAAACATGAAAGTAGTGTAAGAAATAAGTGTGTGATATGCGTTTTCATACAAACACTAAAATGAACTGCTATCACTTTTTATTTATAAGGCATGGATTATATCAATCAGGAATTTTTGTTATATTTGTCGCAAATTTTTTACTGTCGTATTTTCGAGTCATCTCATTTTTGTTAAATTAAAGTGAATTCAAGTTAATATTATTACTTTACATCTTTATATTAAGAATGAAAATGCAAAAAATTGCGTCTTTGCGATTGTGTTAAATGTGTTTCAATTTTCTGTTGAGTATTCAGATTACGATTTTATAAACAAGAAAATACTTTGGTGTGTCATTAATATTACATAGATTTACCGTATTATTTTTTCTTTTTAATCATACAAACAATGAAATTGTTCAAATCAGTATTGAAATTTTTAAACACAAAGACACAGAGACACAAAACAATATTATTTTAAATGCGAATGATCTTGTCAAATACTAACTCACCAATTGATGGATAAATATTATAGCGATCAAAATTGGGGCTAAATATCGAACCAAAAATAAAAATACGGGTAGATATTTGATGTTGAAACGACCGTTGCTGCTGATTTCGCTTTTGATTTTGTCGACATCCAAAAACCAACCTACAAATACAGCTATGGCCAAGCCGCCCAAAGGCATAAGGATGCGCGAACTGATATTGTCGAAAAGTGCGAAAAAGCCATGACCGAAAATCTGTACATCTTTCCATGGACCAATGGATAATGACGACAAAACGCCAAAAAACATAACGCCAATAATAACTACCATAGTTGTTTTTTTACGTTCGAGTTTAAACTCTTCGGCAAAATATGCCACAATTACTTCGAGCAACGATATGGATGATGTGAGCGCTGCTACTGCAAGCAATACAAAAAACAAAATAGCCCATATATAACCACCAGGCATGTGCGCAAACACATTGGGCAAAGTAATAAATACCAACTCGGGCCCTTGAGCCGGATTGATGCCCAACGAGAATACTGCGGGGAAAATGGCTATGGAAGCCAATATGGCAATGGCAGTGTCGAGCACAGTAACTTCTACAACCGTGTGCGAGAGATGATTTTTTTTGCTAATGTACGAGCCATATGTTATCATGCAGCCCATACCAAGGCTCAACGAGAAAAAGGCCTGACCCATAGCACCCAGCACTACGCTCGAGTCGATTTTGCTAAAGTCGGGGCGAAACAAAAACTGCAAGCCATCCAAGCCATTGGGCAATGTTACCGAGCGTATGCCCAGCGCAACAATAAGCACCAAAAGCATAGGCATAAGAAATTTTGAGCTTTTCTCGATGCCATCTTTTACACCAGCAATCACAATAAAGGCCGTGAGTAGCGAAAATATCACCATCCAAAATAGCGGTCGCCAAGTGTCGGTGCTAAAGTCGGTAAAAGCTTGTGCAAGTGCTGCTGTGTCGCGGTTGCGAAATTGGTCGCCAATGGCTTGCACCACATACTCGAGCGTCCAGCCCGAAACTACAACATAAAAGCCAAGAATAAGAAATGACGCCAATACGCCCATTACGCCAATGAGCCACCATGGTTTGCCTGGGGCTATTTTGCGAAATGCACCAGCTGTATTGGCTTGTCCCATGCGGCCTATCAAAAATTCGGACAGCATAATGGGCATGCCAAGCAATATTACAAAGCCTAAATATATAAGTAGAAATGCTGCACCACCATTTTGTCCTAACTCGTAGGGGAAGCGCCATATGTTGCCCAAGCCTACCGCCGAACCTGCTGCTGCTGCCACTACACCCAGCTTACTCCCAAAATTTACTCTCTCGTTATTGCTCATTGTTTTTGCGTATTTTTTTGTATAAAAATCTTTGCGATGTAATATATTGTAAGTTTTGCGGCAAAAATACAAAAAATACATTGTCAGATTTAAGTATTTGCGTCAAATTATTAATTATTTAACATATGCAGGATGTGCGATTTAGCAGGTTGTTTTTTGCGTGCAATGCTGATGTTTTGGTCAATATTGTTGTGCGAAACATTCTTTTAATATTTGTTTTTGGCTGATGCTCTGAACTTTCAAGATTTTTGCTTAACTTTGCACCCTCAAAAAAAAGTATAAAACAGATTGTATTAAATGCAGAAAATCAGAAACATTGCGATTATCGCACACGTCGACCACGGCAAAACAACGCTTGTCGACAAAATGTTAATGGCTGGTAATCTTTTTCGTGACAACGAAAAAACCGGCGAATTGATCATGGACAATAACGACCTTGAACGTGAAAGAGGAATTACCATTCTTGCCAAGAATGTATCTATCGATTACAAAGGTTACAAAATTAATATCATCGACACGCCGGGTCACGCCGACTTTGGTGGTGAGGTTGAGCGCGTGTTGAATATGGCCGATGGCGTATTGCTATTGGTGGATGCTTTCGAAGGGCCTATGCCTCAAACGCGTTTTGTGTTGCAAAAAGCTTTGCAAATGGGATTAAAGCCTATTGTTGTGGTAAATAAAGTTGATAAACCCAACTGTCGTCCCGACGAGGTGCACGAAATGGTGTTCGACCTCATGTTCAATCTCGACGCTACCGAAGAGCAGCTCGATTTTCATACCGTGTATGGCTCGGCCAAAAACAACTGGATGAGTGCCGATTGGAAAAACGAAACCGACAATATTTTTTATTTGCTCGATTCGATTATCGATCACATACCAGCACCCGAAATTCTTGAGGGTACGCCACAAATGCTCATTACATCGCTCGATTACTCGTCGTACGTAGGACGTATTGCTGTAGGGCGTGTGCACCGTGGCGAGTTGCGCGAAGGTATGGACGTGAATCTTGTGAAACGCGATGGCACGGCTAAAAAAATGCGCATCAAAGAGTTGCATACATTTACTGGCTTGGGACGCACCAAAACCGACAAAGTGCTTTCGGGCGATATTTGTGCATTGGTGGGTATCGAAGGTTTCGAAATTGGCGATTCGATTTGCGATTTGCTCAACCCCGAACCTCTCAAAGCTGTTGCTATCGACGAGCCAACCATGAGTATGGTATTCACCATCAACAACTCGCCGTTTTTTGGCAAAGAGGGTAAATTTGTTACTTCGCGCCACATACACGAGCGCTTGGTGAAAGAGCTGGACAAAAACCTTGCATTGCGTGTCGAAAAAAATATCGACTCCGACGTTTGGAATGTTTACGGACGTGGCGTGCTGCACCTTTCGGTACTTATCGAAACCATGCGCCGCGAAGGTTACGAGTTGCAAGTGGGTCAGCCACAGGTTATTTACAAAGAAATTGATGGCAAACGTTGCGAGCCTATCGAGTTGCTAACCATCAATTTGCCTGAAGATTGTTCGGGAAAAATTATCGAAATGACAGCTATGCGCAAAGGCGAAATGCTCAGCATGGAGGTTGTGAACGATCGTGTACAGCTCGAGTTTCAAATTCCATCGCGCGGTATCATTGGTTTGCGCAACAATGTGCTTACTGCTTCGGCAGGTGAGGCCATCATGTCGCACCGTTTCTTGGAATATCAACCTTACAAAGGCGATATCGAGAAACGCAACAATGGCTCAATTATTGCAATGGAAGGTGGTACAGCTTATGCTTATTCGATTGATAAACTTCAGGACCGTGGTCGTTTCTTTATTTTCCCACAAGAGGAAGTGTATGCTGGACAGGTAGTTGGCGAGAGTGCAAAAGAAGGCGATATGGTGGTGAATGTTACCAAGTCGAAAAAACTTACCAATATGCGTGCTTCGGGTGCCGACGACAAAACACGTCTTATCCCACCCATCGTTTTCAGTCTCGAAGAGGCCTTGGAGTACATCAAGGAGGATGAATATGTTGAAATAACGCCCAAAAGTATACGTTTGCGCAAAATTTACCTCGACGAAAACGAGCGTAAACGCCATACAAAAAAATAATTTTTTATTAATGCCTCCTGTAAATACTGGCCGCAAGAACATGCTTTGTTTTATTGCAAACGCTCATTAAACTTTTATTTACAGGAGGTGTTATTATTACCAAATTAATATTTGTGCTATATGATTAAAACGTGGACTATTTTAATGCCAATTATGATTTTTGTTGCTGTCGGTGCACAAGCGCAATTAGGCATTCGTGCGGGCGTAAATATGGCCAACGAAATAAAATCATTTACACAAGGTAGTATTTCCGAAGCGTTTAGCTCCGAGAATCTTACGGGTTATCATATTGGCATAATGCATCAATCGGTGCCCGAAAAATCGGGTTTTGGTGGCGATATTGCCATGCTTTTTTCGCAAAAGGGAAGCAGCTACACCGATGCTACCGATGCCAATAATCCCATTGTTGGTTATCGCGAGCTCAATTATTTCGAAATGCCTTTCAATGTTCGTTACCAACTACGTTTGGGTTTTGCAACGTTTTATGCTAGCTCGGGCTTGTATGCTGCTTATTTTTTGAGTGGTAAGGATGTGGCGCAAAATGCTGCACAAAGCTTATTGATCGATGCTTTTGTCGATCGTCTCGACTTTGGTTATAGTTTTGGTGGAGGTGTCGAGTTGTTTCGAAAAATTCAATTGGGTGCCAGTTGGTCGCGTGGTTTGCGTAGCAATAATGCCGCTTACACCTCAACAACGAGTGGCATTGCAACTTCGCAAAACAATGTTTTTAGCATCAATTTAGGTTATTTGTTCTGATGTGTTTTTTGTTTCAACAACATTAAATACAAGATTTTAAGCAAAATATTCAATTATATGTTCAATTATTTTTGAAAATTTTGTACCTTTGCAGCCCATATGCGATTGGCTGCATTTTTTGTGAAAACATACGGCCTAATATGCTTTTATTTAGCTATATACTACTGCCTTTGGGTTGTGGTTGCTTTTTTTTGAAATAAAAATTTGAAATAATATACTTACAATTATGAACATCGTCAGAAAAGACATCGATCAAAACAATATTGTGCTTACAATGAGCATAGTAAAAGCTGACTACAGCGAGAAAGTAGAGAAAACATTGCGCGATTATCGCAAAAAAGCCAATATACCGGGCTTTCGTCCAGGTATGGTTCCTGTAGGTCTTATCAAAAAAATGTATGGCAAAGCTGTGATGGCCGAAGAAATCAACAAAATTGTTTCTGATGAGCTTTACAACTATATCAAAGATAATAACATTAATATGTTGGGCGAGCCACTTCCAAACGAAGAGGTTAAACAAATAATGGACTTCGATAACGATGAGGAGTTCGAAATGTCGTTCGACTTGGGTCTTGCTCCCGAGTTCGAAGTTGAATTGAGCAACAAAGATAAAGTGAAATTCTACGACATTGCTGTAAGCGACGAAATGATTGACAACCAAGTGAAAACACATACTGGCCGCTACGGTAAATATGTGCAAGAAGAAGTGGTTGAAGAAAAAGACATGGTAAAAGGTAGCTTGGTGGAACTTGCCGAAGGTGGCATTACTGTAGCCGATGCTGTTTTAACGCCTGCTTACATCAAAGTGGAAGAGCAAAAAGCTATGTTTGTTGGTGCTAAAAAAGGCGATGTTATAGTGTTTAACCCTGCTGCTGCTTTCGAAAACGAAGCCGAAGTTAGCTCGTTGTTGAAACTAAGCAAAGAAGAAGCTGCAACAAAAACGGGCGACTTCCAATTTACAATCGAAAGCATTACACGCTACCACGAGTCGGAAATCGACCAAACATTGTTCGATAAAGTTTTTGGCGAAGGTGCCGTAACTACCGAAGCTGAATTCCGTGCAAAAATTGCCGATGGCATTAAAGAGTCGTTGCAAGGCGATAGCGACTATAAATTTGGCTTGGATGCACGCGAAATGTTGTTGAAAAAATTCGAAGATCTTCAATTCCCCGAAGCATTTTTGAAACGTTGGGTGTTGGCAACAAACGAAAATTTGACTCCCGAGAAATTGGACGAAGATTTTTCGAAAATGATTGAAGATTTGAAATGGCAGTTGATAAAAGATAAATTGGCTAAAAAAGCCGAAATTAAAATTGAACATGCCGATGTACTTGATTTTGCTAAAAAAATTGCTCGTTCGCAATTTGCGCAATATGGTATGGTAGGCATGGGCGAGGACATTATCGAAAACTACGCTCAAGATATTTTGAAAAAAGAAGATACAAGGAAAAATATTGTAGAAAGAGTAGCTGAAGTGAAAATTTTTGATGCCGTGAAATCGATGGTGAAACTCGACAAAAAAGAAATTTCGATCGACGAATTCAACAAAATGTTCGAAAACTAATTATTAGCATATAATATAGGTGTTGCAATGTAAATAATCGTTTGTTTTTTGCAACACTTATGTTTTGTATGCGAAAAAAGGGCTTTTAGCTGTTCTCAAAATAAATATAGCTCGTAGGATTGTTTTACGACAAAAAGTTTTGGCGAGCGGTTTAAAGTCCTTTTTTTAGTTTGTAGCGCTGCCAAATGCAGCTTACGCAATGTGTTTTGCCAAATTATAAGATATTTCAACGCTAAGAAAAATTAAACTTTGTGCCAAAACAAACGTTTATACACATAATGACATTATATTTGTTGTAATTATTAATCAACATAACATATAAGTATAACACATAAAATAAATGAATCAGAATGAAACTGCCCTGCAATAATGCTTTCAACACACAAAGCCGCAATTGTAAGGCGTGTTACATTTGACCTTGGTGTAAAAATAATAAAAAACAAACAGATGAATAACAAAAATGATTTTCGCAAATTTGCCACAGGCCATTTAGGGATGAATGGTTTGGCACTCGATAAATATGTCGACATTACAAGTAGTTATATTTCTCCAACCATTCTCGAGGAGCGTCAGCTCAATGTGTCGCAAATGGATGTGTTTTCGCGTTTGATGATGGACCGAATTATTTTTCTTGGAACGCAGGTCGACGATTATACCGCCAATGTAATTCAGGCGCAATTGCTTTATCTCGATTCGTCGGACCCAGGCAAAGATATTTCAATATATATCAACAGTCCTGGTGGCTCGGTGTACGCTGGTTTGGGTATTTACGATACCATGCAGTTTATTGGGTCGGATGTGGCTACAATTTGTACAGGCATGGCGGCTTCGATGGGCGCTGTGTTGTTGGTGGCTGGTGCGCAGGGCAAACGCTCGGCACTTAAACACTCGCGCGTAATGATACATCAACCCATGGGTGGTGCGCAAGGGCAAGCCAGCGATATCGAAATTACGGCTCGCGAAATTCAAAAACTCAAAAAAGAATTGTACACCATAATTGCCGATCACTCGAAAAACGATTTCGACCGTATCGAAAAAGACTCGGACCGCGATTATTGGATGACGTCGCAAGAGGCGCTTGACTATGGTATGATCGACCGTATTTTGATTAACGAGAAAAAGAAAATTTAATTGATTGAATTCAATATAACAAATAAATTCGTATAAAAAACATTGTAATAAGCGCACTTAGGCTTATTGCAATGTTTGTATTTTTAAAAATAATATGGCAAAAAATACGAGGCATTGTAACTTTTGTGGGCGACCTGAGTCGCAAGTTGATTTTTTAATTTTAGGGCAGGATGGAAGCAATATTTGTAACGAATGTGCTGTTCAGGCTGCCGATATTGTTAAGGAAAATTCAAACACAAAATCGAAAGCCAAAAAAATTAATAAAAACGATGTGCCTAAGCCCATCGAGATAAAAGAATATCTGGACCAATATGTGATTGGGCAGGATGAGGCTAAAAAATTTCTTTCGGTGGCAGTGTACAACCACTACAAACGATTGATGCAAGAAAACACGGGCGATGATGTGGAGATTGAAAAATCGAATATCATTATGGTGGGCTATACCGGAACGGGCAAAACCCTTTTGGCGCGCACCATTGCCAAAAAACTCGATGTGCCTTTCACCATTGTCGATGCTACGGTGCTTACCGAGGCGGGCTATGTGGGCGAGGATATCGAAAGCATACTTACACGACTTTTGCAGGTGGCCGACTACGATGTGAAGGCTGCCGAACGTGGCATTGTATTTATCGACGAAATTGATAAAATTGCACGCAAAGGCGACAACCCAAGCATTACGCGCGACGTGAGCGGCGAGGGTGTGCAGCAAGGTTTGCTAAAATTGCTCGAAGGGTCGGTAGTGAATGTGCCACCACAAGGCGGACGCAAACACCCCGACCAAAAAATGATTGCCGTAAATACGCAAAACATTTTGTTTGTGTGTGGCGGTGCTTTCGACGGTATCGAGAAAAAAATTGCTGCTCGCCTCAATACTCGTGTAGTGGGCTATGGCGCTAGTTTGGAAAAAGAACATATCGATAAAAACAATATGTTGCAATACATCGCACCACAGGATTTGAAATCGTTTGGTTTGATACCCGAAATTATTGGTCGTTTGCCTATACTCACCTACTTGGAGCCACTCGACAGAACGGCTTTGCGTAGAATTTTGACCGAGCCCAAAAACTCGATCGTAAAGCAATACATTAAATTGTTTCAGATGGATGGCATCGAATTGGTTTTCGACGATACGGTGCTCGATTATATTGTCGACAAAGCCATCGAATTTAAATTAGGTGCTCGTGGCTTACGCTCAATCACCGAAACAATAATTATGGACAAAATGTACGAAATGCCTTCGAGCAATGCCAAAAAACTGCTCATTACAGTCGAATATGCGCAAAGCATCATCGAAAAGGCAAATGCGAACAGATTAAAGATTGCATAAGGCAAATAGTTAAATAGCTGAATAAGTGGGCATTAATATTTTTCAAATGTTAATGTCCATTTTTTTTGTCAAAAACACTTGTTTATATCAAAACAGTTTATAATTTTGTTATATAAAAATGCATTTGTTTTTTGAGAAAACTATCAAAAAGATTGGATATTTCAGAAAAATAACGTTTTTCGATGACAGAATATCGATTTTTAATACTAATTTCGCAACTCATTTTGTGATAATAATAAAAGTATGGCAAAACATTCCATATTAGTTGACGAACTCAAGAAGTATTTTGGTTTCAGTTCCTTTAAGGGCAATCAAGAAGCCATAATAAATAATTTGCTTGAGGGCAATGATACTTTCGTTTTGATGCCAACAGGTGGTGGGAAGTCGTTGTGCTACCAGCTACCTTCGATACTGATGGAGGGCACAGCAATTGTGATTTCACCTCTTATTGCACTGATGAAAAATCAAGTGGATGCCATGCGGGCTTTTAGCGAGACCGATGGTGTTGCGCACTTTTTAAACTCAACACTATCGCGACAAGCGGTTGAGGATGTAAAGGCCGATTTAGTTTCGGGCAAAACACGCTTGCTGTACGTTGCGCCCGAGTCGTTGACAAAAGAAGAGAATGTCGAGTTTTTGAAAAAAATTAAGATATCATTCTATGCCATCGACGAGGCACATTGTATTTCGGAGTGGGGGCACGACTTTAGGCCCGAGTACCGACGCATACGCCCTATTATTAACGAAATAGGCAAAGCGCCGCTCATTGCACTTACAGCAACTGCTACCCCAAAGGTGCAGCACGACATACAAAAAAACTTGGGCATGCTCGATGCCACGGTTTTTAAATCGTCGTTCAACAGGGCAAACCTTTATTACGAGGTGCGCCCCAAAACCAATGAAGTAGATAAAGACATAATAAAATACATTCGTTCGCAAGGCAATAAATCGGGTATTATTTATTGCTTAAGCCGCAAAAAGGTAGAAGAACTGGCCGAAACCCTTCGCATGAACAATATCTCTTGTTTACCCTATCACGCGGGTATGGATTCGTCCGTTCGCAGCGAAAACCAGGATAAATTCCTAATGGAAAAAGTGGATGTTATTGTTGCAACAATTGCGTTTGGAATGGGTATTGATAAACCCGACGTACGCTATGTGTTGCACTACGATATGCCCAAAAGCCTTGAAGGATATTATCAGGAAACCGGTCGGGGCGGTCGTGATGGTGGCGAAGGCAAATGTATTGCCTATTACGCATATAAAGATTTAGATAAACTGCGCAAATTCATGCAAGGCAAACCGGTAGCCGAGCAAGAAATTGGCAATCAATTATTATTCGAAACTCAAACATATGCCGAGTCGTCGGTGTGTCGTCGGAAATTGCTTTTGCATTATTTTGGCGAAGAATACACACCCGAAAACTGCGGCGCATGTGATAACTGTATGAAACCACACAAATTTGTAGAGGGACAAGAATTATTGTCGTTGATTTTAGAAACAATCGTCATGGTGCGCGAAAAGTTTAAAGCGGAACACATTGTTGACATTTTGAAAGGTAACGAAACGGGTGATGTGAAATCGTATCAGCACGACGAACTCGAAAACTTCGGGTCGGCGCATGAGGAAGACGAGAAATTCCTGCACGCCATTATTCGTCAGGCATTGCTTACGGGCTACATGACTAAGGAAATCGAAAATTACGGTTTGCTTAAAATTACAGCTGCGGGCAAGGCTTATATGAAAAAACCAACTTCGTTTCAGGTTGTAAAAGATACCGAATTTGATGAGGATGACGATGAGGCAAACATCAAAAATGCGGCGGGCTCTGGTGCTGCCGACGATGTGCTTTTTGCTATCCTGAAGGATTTGCGTAAAAAAATGTCGAAAAAACTCGACGTGCCGCCTTTTGTTATTTTCCAAGACCCCTCGCTTGAGGCAATGGCTACTACTTATCCTATTAGTATGGAAGAGTTGCAGAACATTTCGGGAGTGGGCGCCGGAAAAGCAAAACGCTATGGCGAGGATTTTTTGAAGGTGATAAAAGAGTATGTGAGGGAAAACGAAATTATTCGCCCCGAAGACTTGCGCGTGCGCACTGTGGCCAACAAATCGAAGCTCAAAGTGTCCATCATTCAATCCATCGACCGCAAAATTGCGCTCGACGATATTGCGATGGCCAAAGGACTCGAAATTGAGGAGCTGCTCGACGAAATTGAAGCTATCGTGTATTCGGGTACTAAAATTAATATCGATTATTTCCTCAACGAAATTATGGACCCTGAAAGGGTAGAGGAGATTTTTGATTATTTCAGTACGGCCGAATCCGACAAAATACAGCCTGCACTCGACGAGTTGGGCGAGGACGACTATACCGAAACAGAGGTGCGACTTGTGCGCATCAAATTCCTCTCGGAAGTAGGTAATTAAGCTTATTGTTTTTCAATCGTTCTGATTGATAAAAAATCGCATCGTCGACGAGGTAAATTCCTTGTCGACGATGCGATTTTTTTTGGAGAGTGAAGCGGGAAAATAGTAAAAAAATTATGCTTGCAAAATCTTTTTTAATGCTGCCATGCCTGTGGTTGCGTTTTGTGCAATCACCTCAATATCGCGCCATGCCTGGGCTTTTGCATTGGGGTCGATATAGTATTTTTTGCAATTTTTACTGCAATAATTCAGCAATCCAGCCGCCGGATATACTTGCATCGAAGTGCCTACAATAAGCAATATGTCGGCCTGCTCAACCCATGCAATGCCAGTTTCGATGGCAGGTACTGCCTCGCCAAACCACACAATGTGCGGTCGCAAGGCATAGCCTTTGGGGCATTTGTCGTTGGGGCTAAATTGGGTTTTGTGGGGCTGCACTTCGAATACCTCGGCGCCCGGACCACAGGAACGCATTTTGAGTAGCTCGCCATGCAAATGCAACACACAACTACTGCCAGCCCGCTCGTGCAAGTCGTCAACATTTTGCGTTACAATCATTACATCGTAATCGTTTTCGAGTTCAACAAGTATTTTGTGCGCAGCATTGGGCTGCACCTCGAGCAATTGCGCGCGGCGCTGATTGTAAAATTTGTGTACCAATGCCGCATTGCGAATCCATCCCTCGGGTGTAGCCACATCCTCAATACGATGATTTTCCCACAGCCCATTGGCATCGCGAAAAGTGCTTATGCCACTTTCGGCACTTATACCTGCACCCGATAGCACCACTAATTTTTGTTTCGTCATATGTGTTGTGTTTTTTAAAACTTTATACAAAGCTAATAAACTGTGCGTAAACTTACAAGTGTTAATCCCTCGCAGCAATGTTAAAACAGTATTGTCACGAAACAAAAACATTAATTCTGTTGTTTCTAAATGGATATGTAGGGGCTGCTGAAAAACTCCGGAGGAGTTTACTTTGCATAACCCCCAGATTTA
>CAZEVV010000036.1:0-17764 GCA_964515675.1 uncultured Paludibacter sp.
AGCAGTTGACAGACTCATTGATTTAATAAAAACACATGGCGATTGGCATGAATAATTAAAAAATGAAAAATGAAAATTGAAAATTGAAAACAGAAAATATCCCGACAGTTATCGGGGATGAAAAACGTTTTTAAATAATATATTTTGGTGTAGTTTTTGATAAAAAAGCACTTTGAAATAATAACAATAAAATTAATGAGAATGAAAAAAAGTATTTTAGTTGTGGCTTTTGTAAGCCTTTTTGTTTCGGCAACATTTTCGCAAGTTGATGGCAAAGCGCTAGGTTTGCGTTTTGGTGGTATTTCATTTCAAGATGCCGAAATATCCTACCAACATCCTTTAGGTAATAGTAATCGACTTGAATTTGGCTTGGGCACTAGTGATTGGGGATTAGGACTGACAGGTATTTATCAATGGGTATGGGATTTGTCTGCCTTAGCCGATGGTTTTAATTGGTATGCTGGTGCAGGTGGTGTTGTGGGAATTCACAGTCAGAAACTTGGCTTAGGTTTAGCTGGACAAGTAGGGATAGAATACAATTTTAATATCCCATTGCAATTGTCGCTCGATTATAGACCAAACTTTTTTTTGTTTTCTAACTACAAGAATCCATACGATGGTATTTGCCTAAGTGTGAGATATAAATTCTAATTTTCACAGATACAACATTTTTTCATATAAACAAAGGGCGTACAATTATGTACGCCCTTTGTTTATTGAAGTAAAATATCGAAATCAGATATTTTTACAAACAAAGCAAACGAAAATCAGTTAAATTTCATATCTTTGGTGCCGTAAACCAATCAAACTACTAATAAACAATTCAACAATTAATTGAAATATGATATGAAACCAGTGCGAAACACAAAAAAAACAATTCGTCACGTAGAAAAACTATCTTGGATTATTCTATTTTGTTTAATTTTAGTTAGCTGCACAAAACACAACCAGCAACAGGAGGCTACAACGAGTAATGCCGAAACTCTTGAAGCTGAAGTTAAAGAAGATCAGCACTCAACAACTTCTAGCAATCAGAAAGTATTTAAGTGGTCGTATACGCTATGCTACTATACAGGTAAATACGATGCCAGCAAATTCGACACCAAACAACTCGAAAACACTCTAAAATACTTGGTTAATAGCGATGGCACATCGATAAGTGTTATTATATTCACAATAAGCGATTTAAATAATTATAGTCGCGAAAAACTGAAACATGAATTCGATGACAGTTTGACAAAATTAAAAACGCTAGATTTTATAAAAACACCCTTTTTCGAAAAAATAAAAGAAAATCGAATCAGAGAGGTCGAACGCACAAAGCTATTGACTTTAATGATGCTCGATGCATACACAAACGCCGAAGTATTGAGCAAGGATAAATTTTCGATTGAGCAATGTGCCGAATATAGCAATGCATTAATTGCAGGTGGTGAAACTTTACTCAACATGAGAAAAAAAATGGCCGAAGAAGCAAGCAAAGCAGGCAATGAAATGGAAATGGAAAGGTATTTGCAAGAATCAAAAACCAACAACGAGCTGCTTTTGGCACGCATTTATGTAAGTACCATGGGTTGGTGGAATTGTGTAAACAGCAGTATTGAAAGAGTTGATGACTATGATGCACATCAAAATGGATTTCTAAAATTATTCGAAAGTGTGCATTTTGAATGCGATGAACCATAAATTACAGAAACAAAAATATCAACAAAACATATTCAGAAACAGGATAAAAATGCTGAAAACAAAAACATCTATTTGCAAAAGCATTAATCTTTGCTATAATTTATAACGATAATGATTTTGCACAAAAAAATTTGTATTTTTGTGGCCGATTTAGCATTTGAAAAATTTGTGTTGTTATATCCAGCCAAGTTTTAAAAATTAATCCGTCAAAGCTATTTATAAAAAACAATGGATAACGAAAAAATGATTTTGCGCACCGAACATTTGGTGAAAAAATATGGCAAACGCACTGTAGTAAACGATGTTTCGATTGAAGTGAAGCAGGGCGAAATTGTGGGCTTGTTAGGACCAAATGGTGCTGGAAAAACCACAACATTTTACATGACCACAGGCCTTGTAACACCCAACGAAGGCAAAATATTTTTGAACGACAAAAACATCACCAAATATCCAGTTTATAAAAGAGCCCAAAACGGCATTGGTTACTTGGCGCAAGAAGCATCGGTATTTCGTAAAATGACGGTGGAAGACAACATACGAGCAGTGCTCGAAATGACAAAGTTCAGCAAAGAATATCAGCGCGAAAAACTCGAAACCCTCATACGCGAGTTCAACCTTGAACATGTGCGCCACAACCTTGGCGACCGACTTTCGGGCGGTGAGCGCCGACGCACTGAAATTGCGCGTTGCTTGGCCATCGAACCAAAATTTATTATGCTCGACGAGCCCTTTGCGGGTGTCGACCCAATTGCCGTGCAGGACATACAAGACATTGTTTGGAAACTGAAAGACAAGAACATAGGCATTCTTATTACCGACCACAATGTAGACGAAACATTGTCGATTACCGACAGGGCTTACCTTTTGTTCGAAGGTGTAATATTGTTTCAAGGCACTTCGCAACAACTCGCCGACAATCCTATTGTGCGAGAAAAATACCTCGGTCGCGACTTCGAACTGAAAAAGAAATCGAGAATTGATTAAAGCAAAATTTTGAGCAATACAAATGATTGCTCAATTCGTTTAATAATATCGCAAGCAATTATCGGCCAAAAAAAGCCGAATATTCGAAAAAAGTATTTATCCAAAAAAAACGACTACCTTTGTAGGCTAATTCTTTTTTTTCGACACGACATTATTATACAATCAAAATGACATTTGCACAATTAGGCATAAACGACGCAATACAACAAGCATTGCTCGAAAACAAAATTTTCGAACCATCAGATATTCAAGCACAAGCCATCCCGCACATTCTCGAAAACAGCACCGACATTGTATCGGTAGCACAAACTGGAACGGGTAAAACAGCCGCTTTTTGTCTGCCCATCCTTCAGAGCATCAATCCAAAATTACCCAAAATTCAGTCTTTAGTACTGGTACCTACACGCGAATTGGGACAGCAAGTGGCACGCGAATTTTTCGTTTTTTCGAAACATATGCCTCGAATTTTCACCGAATGTGTGTATGGCGGCGTGCCCATCGACGAACAGATACAACGCCTACAACGCTCGACACATGTAGTTGTGGCCACACCAGGCCGATTGCTCGATTTGCTTGAGCGCAAAGCATTGCAATTGCGCGATTTGAAATTTTTGGTGCTCGACGAAGCCGATGAAATGATAAACATGGGCTTCAAATCAGAAATTGACAAAATATTAAGCCTTTGTAATAATAACACAACAAAACTGCTTTTCACAGCCACCATGCCATCGGATGTGAATGCAATCATTGACGACTATCTGCGCCCCGATGCGCAAACGATACGCATCAATGCAACCGAGTTTATCAATCAAAACATTGCCCATAATTACCTAATTTACAAGCAGGGCGAGAAGTTGGATTATATAAAAGCATTTCTGAGCGAACGCAAAGAGCAGCGTGGCATACTTTTTTGCCGCACCAAAACATCGGCAAAGCGTATTGCTAAACAATTGGCCGGTTTCGAAGTGAGTGCCGATGCGCTACATGGCAATTTGAACCAAGAAATGCGCGATAAAGTGATGCGTGGCTTACGCAAAGGTCGCATCAACCTGCTCATTGCTACCGATATTGCTGCCCGTGGCATTGATGTTAAAGAATTGGATTACATTATACATTATCATTTACCCGAAAAGCCCTACCAATATACACATCGCAGTGGGCGCACAGCACGTGCAGGAAAATTAGGAATTTCGGTGTGCATGCTAAAAGCCGACAAATTGGCCGAAATAAAAACACTGGAACAAGCGCTAAATATCGAATTTAGCGAAATGAAAGTTGAGCTCAAAAACGAAGCAAAACAAACGCACGCCATTGCAATACGCATAAATTTGGGCATCGACCAAGGTTTTAGCAAATACAGTCTCACCGATTTTTTGGTTGAAGAGGCAGGCCTAAGTCATGGCGACATTAAAAATATTGAAGTAAAAGAAAACGCTTCTTATTTTGAAGTTTCGGCACGTTACGAGACACAAATTATGATTAACCTCAAAGGTTACAAAATTGCTCACCGCAATGTAAAAATGACGGTTGAGGCGGTTGGGGAGTTTTGAGCGGCAGGCGGTAAGCGGCAAGCGGCAAGCGGCAAGCGATAAGCAGTAAGCAGTAAGCGATAAGCGGCGATAGAATTTCAGGAATTATTATAGAAATCGGAATACGATTATAAGCAAAACAACATGTTATCAAAAAAAAGCAGCTTTCAAAATGTGAAAGCTGCTTTTTTGCATCCTTATAATGCTTTGATAAGTGCTTCGAGGGCATCGTTTCTTTTGTCGAGTTCGGCAAAATAGGCGCGAAAGTACTGCTTTACCAATTGCGGATTATCCTTGCCCGGTATTGAGCCTGCACGCAATACGAACTCGTCGCTTATTTTCATTACTTCTTTCAAAACCTCTTCGGTTTGATCAGTTTTTTTCATTCCACTCATGAGATCCAATACTACCAATTCGACTGCTAAATCGCTATAGATTTTTCGAATTGTCTTTTTTAAAATTCTTCTGCTTGCCATGATATTTAGTTTTGATTGAACTTATTGATTTTGATAATCTTTACAAATATAGCACTAATATTTCGAGTATCAAACGCATTTCTTTTTCATTAATGTAGAAAAACTCATATCTTTGCAAAAATAAAATTGTTTATCATGCGTTAATGTAAAGCAAAAACGACACGAACAAAGTATATTAAGACAGATATAAAAAGAAATGAACATTTTCAAAACATATACATTTTTGGTTTCAATATTGCTATTGGCTTTGTTTTTTGTAGCATGCAACGACGAAGTTTTTAGCGACGCTCCCGATAAAAAACTCAATTTTTCGACCGACACACTACGATTCGACACAGTATTTACAACCGTGGGTAGTGCTACCAAACGCTTTATGATTTATAACCACAACAAACAATCGTTGCGCATTGCAAACATTGCTTTGGAAGGTGGTGCTACATCGCCCTTTAGATTGAATGTTGATGGCTACCGCAACCCGAACAACAGTTTTAAGAATATTGAGATACCAGCCAACGACAGTCTTTTTGTTTTTGTTGAGGTAACTGTGCGCCCCAACCTGGTGGATGCTGCTGTGCTTAGCACTGATGTTGTGCGTTTCGAAACAAATGGCAATGTCCAAAATGTTTTGCTCGAGGCTGTGGGTCAAGACGTTGTGCTACTGCGCAACAAAACCATACACAACGACACTATATTCACAGCCAATAAACCTTATTTAATTTATGGCGATTTGGTAATTGACACACTAAAAACACTCCAAATTGAAGCTGGAGCATTGCTTTATTTTTACAATAATGCCCGCCTTGTGGTGCTGGGAAATTTAAATATTGCAGGCACATTCGAAAAGCCAGTGCAAATGCGTGGACACAGACGCGATGTGATTGGTTTCGACAAACCCGTGCCTTATGCCTATGTTGCAGGACAATGGGGTGGCGTGTATCTACTTTCGAACAATGGGCAGCACAACATTAATAACGCACACATTAGCAGCGCACAAGTGGGAATATACATGGCCAACGACGATAGGCGACAGTTGCCAAACCTCACTTTGCGCAACTCGATTTTGCACAACTTCGTGTTTTATGCTTTGGTGGCGCAAAATGCAAATATTGATGTAGCCAACACCGAAATTTCGAACACAGGCAGCTATTGCGTATATTTAAGCGGCGGCACACATAGCTTCGAACATTGTAGCATACTCAACTTTTACAATGCTGGCACCTCGCAACCCAACAGTCGCGACCGCGGCCCAGCCATGCTTATACAAGCATTGCCACGCACAGCGCCAATGTTTACGCGCGTTGTAAACTCGGTGATCGATGGCTCGCTCGACAATGAATTTACAATTGCCAGCCGCTTTCCCGACAAACAAACTGGCGATTTCAGAAATAACTACATCCGGCGTGCCGACACTTTGGCATTGCCAGTTTTGGCAGGCAGTTTTTGGTTGCAAAAAAAAGACAGCATGCTTTACCGACAAGGCAAATATGATTACAAGGAGAAAAAATACTTCGATTTCGAACCCGACTCAATTTCGCCGCTTAGAGACAAAGCCTTGATAGACATTGCCAATAAATATCCGCTCGACCTACGCGGTCGCAACCGCTTTGCCGACTCCAAACCCGACATAGGAGCGTATGAGTGGAGTTCGAGGTATTAGTTTTGGGTTTCGGGTTTTGGGTTTCGGGTTTTGAGTTTTGAGCCCATTTACAGAATCACGACCAACAAGCACATTAATTGAGATTTAATAACTACAGATCAAATATCTGCATCATTTTTCCACCACATAATTTGCAGCAAATTTAAAACCATACCAAAATTACAATTCGAGCATTGGCATCGATTTTAGCACCAATAATATTTTTACAGTCTTTTTTTCACAAAAGAGACTACAAACACGCCAACACTTGCACATTTTAAGTATCTTTGTGCCGAAATATAATTTTTCAATAAAATTATCGCTATTTTGTATAAAAATTAAAATACACGCCATTTCACGAGCTTCGAAACCATTTTCGGGCAAGTAAAATCGTGGAGGCATTGTTTTTAAAAACACGCTTCATGCTACTCAACAAAGTTATTTCATCTTTTTTATACAAATAAAGATAAGAATAGAATTTTCAATAATGCACATCGCAATCAATTTGAATATCTTATATTTTCAAATATCCATTTCATTATTAAGTAGCAATTAATGCTAGATATAGAAGTTGAAACAAGGGGTTGAATTTTGAATTTTTTTAAACAAGTAAAATTTTTATGGAAGGATTAAAAATTGGAAATCTTACAGCGCGTGTGCCCATCATTCAAGGTGGCATGGGTGTAGGCATTTCCTTGTCGGGTTTGGCTTCGGCTGTTGCCAACGAAGGCGGAGTAGGTGTAATTTCGTGCGCCGGATTGGGTTTGATTTATCGCGAAAAAGCCAAAGATTACATGGAAGCATGTATTATTGGATTGCGTGAGGAGATTAGAAAGGCGAAGGAAAAAACCAACGGAATTATTGGAGTGAATGTAATGATGGCACTAACAAATTTTGCCGATATGGTAAAAACTGCCATCGCCGAAAAAGCGGATGTTATTTTTGCAGGTGCTGGTTTACCTATGGACTTGCCAAAGTATCTTACCGAAGGAAGCACTACGAAACTAGTGCCTATCGTATCGTCGGCACGTGCTGCACGTGTAATTATCGAAAAATGGAAAACGCTTTACGATTATTTGCCCGACATGATTGTGGTGGAAGGACCTAAAGCCGGTGGCCACTTGGGTTTTAAAGCAAACCAAATTGACGACCCAAAATTTTCGATTGAGCAACTTATTCCCGAAGTGGTGAGTGAAGTGGCAATTTACGAAGAGAAATACAACTGCGAAATACCAGTGGTTGCTGCAGGTGGCATTTACGATGGCAAAAACATGTACGACATTATGAAACTGGGAGCCAAAGGTGTACAAATTGCTAGCCGATTTGTTACAACCAAAGAATGCGATGCGGATATCAAATTTAAAAACGCGTATTTGCAAGCCGACACAAACGATGTTGAGATAATACAAAGCCCCGTAGGCATGCCTGGCCGTGCACTTAAAGGTGAGTTTTTGGACAGGGTAAAGCAAGGACTAACACGACCAAAATCGTGTCCATACAACTGCCTACACACTTGCGACTACAAAGTTGTGCCATATTGTATAATGGTAGTGCTTTACAATGCCTACAAAGGCAATATGGACAAAGGCTACGCATTTGCAGGCAGTAATGCTTATTTGGCAAAACGCATATCGACAGTTAAAGAAGTTATGGACGATTTGTTAAGCAAATTTGCAGCAACTAAAACACTGGCGACACAAATTTAGCATGAGCGTTAAAACATCTCGATGAATACAAAGTAAGCTTTTGAATTTTCATAAAAGCGACAAAGTGTATCATTTGAGATGTTTTGACTAATTTTGAAACTGTTTTGAAACATCAAAACAGTTTTTTTTGTTTACACAACCCACAGTTAACTAAAACATTGGTACAAATACAAGAAAAAACCTTATTTTTGCCATCTTAAAA
The DNA here is from genome assembly GCA_964515675.1 of uncultured Paludibacter sp. GTDB lineage: Bacteria > Bacteroidota > Bacteroidia > Bacteroidales > Paludibacteraceae > Paludibacter. The sequence goes on from CAZEVV010000036.1 coordinate 8,220, forward strand.
TACATTATTTACAGTAAAAATAACACTCACAATATCACAATGTCATTTAATAGGCGCTTATTTCTATACATATTTCTCGTTTTTTTCTTACTAATATCAACCATTGCGTTTTTTCAATATCAACGCGAAAAGGAGTTTCGTAGCGAACAACTCGACCAGCAACTCAGCACCTACAATCATATCATTGACCGATACATTATCGAAAACTCAATCGACTGGGAAGGTTTGCACGAATTCATCCGCGTTTTGCCCGATAGCAACTTGCGTGTAACTGTGGTAGCACTCGATGGCGTTGTAATTTTCGACTCATGGGTGGAAAAAGGTGTCGAAATAGAGAATCACAAAGATCGGCCTGAACTCATCAATGCATTTAAAAATGGCATTGGTAAATCAATACGATTTTCGGGAACTGTAAACAAAGACCTCTATTATTTGGCCCACCGATACAACAACTATTTTATTCGTACTTCTCTGCCATACAATGTAAGTTTAAAAACAATGCTCGAGGCCAATATGTATTTTTTGTATTTCATGGGCTTTGTTATGCTTGTTGCCACATTGGCTTTATTATTTATATCCAACAACTTAGCTAAATCAATCAGCCGTTTACGCACATTTGTACACAAAGTTGAATCCGACGAAATTACCGACACAAACATTGTTTTTCCAAAAGATGAATTGGGCGATATTAGCGACTATATTGTACAAATGTACAAAAAACTGCTTCGCACCAAGGCAGCCGTAATCAACGAACGCGAAAAACTAATCAAACACCTTCAAATTTCGCAAGAAGGGCTGGGCATATTCTCCTCGGAGAAAAAAGAGCTTTTGGTAAATTCGCACTTCGTGCAATACGCCAACATACTCACCGACAAAGACATTGAGCGTACCGACCAAATTTTTAACATACCTGAATTTGCCGAGATTAACGAATATATCGAAGCAAGTATTCGCAACAAAATATCGAAGCGCAAACGAATAGTCATTGAGCGCGGATCGAAAGTTTTCATGGTACAATGTATGGTTTTTCAGGATGATAGCTTCGAAATATCAATCAACGACATTTCGTTGCAAGAAAATGAAAACGAGTTAAAACGACATCTTACACAAAACATATCTCACGAACTCAAAACACCTGTTAGTAGCATAATGGGTTATATGGAAAGTATATTAGAAAATCCGAACCTCGACCCCGAGCGTCAGCGCTTCTTTATCGAACGTTCGTTTCAGCAAGCACAACGCCTCAGCGCACTATTGCAAGACATTTCGACACTCAATAAAATTGATGAAGCAAGACGCATGTACGACAAAGAGCCTTGCAATGTGAGCGAAATAATTGAAGATGTATTGAATGATGTACATTTACAAATTGAGCAACAGAAATGTAGCATAATTAAAAATTTCGCATCGAATATTATCATTGCCGGAAACCGATCACTTTTGTATTCGATATTTCGTAACTTGATCGACAATGCCCTTGCATATGCAGGCGACAACCTTACCATTCAGATACATTGCTATCGCGAGGACAACGATTTTTACTATTTCAGCTTTACCGACAACGGTCAAGGTGTTGCCGAAATGCACCTTAACCGACTTTTTGAACGTTTCTATCGCGTGGACAAAGGCCGGAGCCGCAAGGTAGGTGGCACAGGATTAGGTTTAGCAATTGTAAAAAACGCCATACTTTTTCACAAAGGCACCATTTCGGCAAAAAATGTAAGCACTGGCGGACTAAATTTTATTTTTAGCTTGAAAAAAGGGAAAGTTTAATTGAATATCGCAATTTTACATTTAGAGTTTGATTTAATCAAGGCGACCAATATACTTTTATAAAAACAAATTAAATGCATTTGTAAACAGCATCATGCGAATAAACATCGTATTGCTGCATTTTACAAATAGTTATTGAAAGCACACAACGCGTTAGGTAAGAAAACGTCAAAGTTAAGGCGCACGAAACACCGAGATTTGCGTTTTCTTGCAAACGTTAAAAATTCAAATATAAATTATTTGTCTACATACAATCGCCCATGCCTTGCGTTACGTTCGGCCATGCGTTTTTCGAATTTCACAACAAATTCAAAGTTTTTCAAACCCCAATCGGGTGCAATCAACAATTCTTTTGGCGATTGCGAAATCAATCGTTCAATGGCAATGTCGGGTCGCAATCGCTCAATAAAATCAATTACCAAATCGATGTACTCGTTGTAGGTGTAAAGCTTAAAAATCTCAGGATTTTCAGTCAACTGCTTGGCCATCACAGTTCCTTTCACCAACTGCAATTGGTGCAATTTGATAGCCGTTAGTGGCAATTCCGACAATCTTTCAGCGTGCTTCATAATCATTTCATAATCCTCGCCTGGCAATCCCAAAATCATGTGGGCACCTACACGCAAACCACGAGCAGCAGTAGCACGAATGGCATCAACAGCACATTGATAATTATGACCACGGTTAATAAAATCAAGCGTTGCATCATTTGTCGACTCAATGCCATACTCAATCATCACATAACATTTTTTTGATAATTCGGCAAAATAATCGAGTATTTCATCCGTAACACAGTCGGGACGCGTGCCCACAACAATGCCTACAACTTTTTCGTTTACAAGCGCCTGCTCGTAGGTTGCACGCAAATGCTCGAGTGTATCATATGTATTTGTATAACTCTGAAAATAGGCCAAATACATTTGCGACTGATACTTATGTTTAAAAAAATCGATTCCCTCAACCACCTGCTGAGCCACTGTTTTGGTAGGTTTGCAGTAACCAGGACTAAAAGTTTGATTATTGCAATAGGTGCAACCTCCACGTCCCTTGCTCCCATCGCGATTAGGACAAGTAAATCCTGCGTTGATTGAAATTTTTTGAATGCGTTCGGAAAACTCCGCTTTCAAAATTTGATTGTAATTTAAATAACGTGCCGAAGCACTTTCTATATTGAATGACATATTTTTTTTAGAATAAAGAATAAAGAATAAAGACTCAAGACAAGAATTAAGAACAAAACACGAAATTATTTCCGCGCATTCACCAAATACACACCACCAAGCACTACCAAAGCTCCCACAATTTCTTGCCAACTTAGCAATTCGCCCAAAACTGGTATCGAAAATAACGCTGTAAAAACAGTTTGACTCAACAAACTTACCGATGCTATGGTAGGCTTAATATGTCCAAGCGCCTGATTAATAGCCAGCCAACCCAAAACTTGAGGCACAACACCCAAAGCAAGCAAAGCCCACCACGCTTTGGGTTCGTAATTGCCAAAACTTTCGCCCCAAAAAAGCATAAGCAATGCCAATACAACAACACTTGCCAGCATCGACACCATGGTAAAATTAAAAGTATCCATACTGTTGCGGCCTTTGCGAACAGTAAGTAAATAGGCGCCATAAAACATACTTGCTGCTATGGCCAATATGTTGCCGATATTAATTTTGCTCGAAAACAAAGCTTCGTAACCAACAATTACTACAACACCAACAAGCGAAATAACAGTACCAATCCAGAAAATGCGTTTTGGTTTTTCCTTTAATATAAAGATTGCACCCAAGCCCACCCACACAGGCGCCAAATTGGCAAGTAAAGTCGACACAGAGGCTTTTGAAAGCATAATGGACGTATTCCAAAGCGCAATGTCGAGCGCAAAAAACACACCACAAAGCATAGCTACTTTCAGTCCGCGCAAACTATTAATAGGTTTTCGATAAGCAAGCCAAAAAGGCATCAAAACCAAAGCGCCAAAAAACATGCGATAAAACCCAGAGCTCAAACCACTGACATTCGCAATTTTCACTAAAATGGCCGACCACGAAATGCACAAAACACCTGCTAATAGCATTGCATAATTAAACCACATTGTGTTTTTCCACCTATTAAACATAAATTTGTGCGTATTGTTTACTTTTTATTTTCATCGAAAAATTAATTTGTATAGAAACATTTGTATTATTTGCACGACACGAAACACACACGAAACATATATAATATGCTGCACTATCATCGCAAACTACTAGCATTCAAAAACTAATGGAGCAACAATAACATTGCAGCAATTAAAAAAGCTAGCCTACAAAAAATCGAAACAGCTACAAAAGTAATCTATTTTGCGTATACAAAGCCCACAGCAAAAGATTTTTTAGAAAAACTTGTCTAAAAATTTTGCACATTATTAAAATTATCCTATCTTTGCACCCGCTAACAGGAACAATGCGGCTGTGGCGTAATTGGTAGCCGCGCCAGACTTAGGATCTGGTGCCGAGAGGCGTGGGGGTTCGAGTCCCTTCAGCCGCACAAAAAAAGAGTAATAATGAAAATTATTACTCTTTTTTTGTGCGCAAATCACACCAAAGTCATAAAAAAAATGGCAACCAATTAGGCTGCCATTTCTTATACAATTATCTGATACAAAGTCAAATTATTTACTTTTTACTTACGCTCAGCAATCTGCCCGTTTTTTCGTCGACAAGTACTACAATTTCAGTTTTATCCTTCGGAATTGCAAACATACTTTGTGGCAAACTCACCAATTGTCCGAATTGTGGCATGTCAAATGCAGCATTGAAAAAAGTATTCACACCATCGTTAATACTTATATTCGTTTTTGCTGGCAAAACGGTGTAAAGTCCAACTGGCTCGCTTTTCGACTTTGGATTAGCAGGTGCAGTTTCAACAACAGTGGGTTGTACGCTTATAAATATTGGACTACCCGACAAGTCGTTGGCTGCTACAATGCCTTTAAAAGCAGAAAAACGGAATAACAAATTATTATCCATGGCTGTTTGGGGTAAAAGCTGAATTTCTTGCGTTTGAACTTCGGTTTTCACACTTCCAACAAACAACTCGGTGAGTTGCTGCTCCAACTCATTCATTTTTTGCAACATTGTATCGAAACTTTTACCATCGGCAGGCATATGCTCCAAATCGCCTGTGAGTAGTGCCAAGCGGCTTTCGCGTATGCGATATATTTGTTTTGCTGCCCCCTCGGCCATTTTAGCCATTGAGCCAGCCATCATATACTCTTCGGTAAGCGGCAATACATTTGCACTAGCTTTAGCTACATTCTGCTTATTATTTTCAGCATGCGTTTTCACTCGCGATGGCATTGCACCCAAATTCACACCCTGAATAATGCCTTGATTGTTGACATTGATATAGTTGAGCAATGAATTTGCTGCAGGGCGAACCGAAAAAGTACGATTTACATCGGCCATTGGCACAGGCAACACTTTAACCGAAAGCAATTTAAATGTTGATTTCTCTTCAGTAATAAACTGTTTCGTAGCCAAATAACGCTCTGAATATTGAAAAAATATGCCTGGCTTTTGTTCCGTTTTTTCGTACTCGACAACAACTTTTAGCGCCGTAGTAGGCAACGAATACAGCAACACATGCTCGCCTTGCACCAATTGCATATTACTAGTTTGCGCACTCGCCAACACACTAAAAACAAGCAATAATGATAAAACAAATGACTTCATAAGTATATTTTTTATTTATTAATTAAAAACATTCGTTTTCCGAACAAAAACCGTGCTAATTAAAAACGCTTCATTTGGATTTTTTCTTTCCAAATGCCTTCTTTTTAGTACCAGCATCGGGCTGCGAAGCCATTATTTCGAGACATTTTTCGTGCGTTAGTGCACTTGCTTCTACGCCCTTAGGTATTTTGTAATTAACTTTATTACTTGCAATGTACGGGCCATAACGTCCATTCAAAACCTGAATTTCGTTGTCGGCACCAAAACTTGCAATAAGCTTATTTTTTTCTGCTTCACGCTTTTCGCTTATTATTACAATAGCTTCTTCGTCGGTAACCTCCATGGGGTCGACAGTTTTTGGCAATGAATAAAAAGCACCGTCATGACGAATGTACGGTCCAAAACGCCCAATAGCAACTGTCATCGATTTGCCCTCGAACTCACCAATCTCGCGGGGTAATTTAAACAATTCCAAAGCCTCGTCGAGGGTTATGCTTTCGATGGACTGGTCGCGACGTAAAGAAGCAAAAACAGGTTTTTCTTCCTCATCGGCAGTACCAATTTGTGCTATAGGTCCAAACTTACCAATTTTCACCGACAACTGACGGCCACTTTTGGGATCGTTGCCCAAAACACGTTCGCCAACCTGACGTTCCGAGTTTTTCATCGTATCCTCCACTACGGGATGAAACTTTTTGTAAAAACTATCAATTGCTTTTGTCCATTCAATATCACCCTCAGCAATATGGTCGAATTCTTTTTCGACATCGGCTGTAAAATTATAGCTCAAAATATCGGGGAAATTCTCAGTCAAAAAATCGGTCACCACCAAACCTATATCTGTTGGGAAAAGTTTCGCTTTTTCGGCTCCGGTATTTTCGGTTTTGTTTTGATCGTTAATTTTTGCGCCCTTGAGCGTTATCAAGTTGAATGAGCGTTTCTCGGCCGGACGATCGCCTTTTTCGACATAAGTTCTGTTTTGAATTGTCGAAATAGTTGGCGCATAAGTCGATGGACGGCCAATACCCAACTCTTCGAGTTTGCGCACCAAACTTGCCTCGCTATAACGTGGCGGACGTTGAGTAAATCGTTGCTGAGCAACAATTTCGAGCGACTGCAACGCCTGCCCGATTGACAACTGAGGCAATAAACCCTCGGCTTCAGTTTCGTTCTCGTCGTCGGTCGACTCAAGATACACTTTTAAAAAACCGTCGAACACTATCACTTCGCCCGTAGCAACGAACTGATGATTTTGCCCAGCTATATTAATGTAAATATTTGTTTTTTCGAGTTCAGCATCGGCCATTTGCGATGCGATGGTACGTTTCCAAATCAAATCGTACAAACGTTTTTCTTGCGCTGTACCATCAATGGTGTGTGCCGACATATATGTTGGACGAATGGCTTCGTGCGCTTCTTGTGCACCTTTGGTTTTAGTATTGAAACGACGAGTTTTCACATATTTTTCGCCAGCCATGCTAATAATTTCAGTGCGAGAGGTATTGATAGCCAACTCCGACAAATTCACCGAATCGGTACGCATATAAGTAATATGCCCCGACTCGTAAAGCCTTTGCGCCATCATCATTGTTTGCGACACCGAGTAGCCCAATTTACGAGCAGCCTCTTGTTGCAAAGTAGAAGTTGTGAATGGTGGTGCAGGCGATTTTTTCGTAGGTTTTGTAACAATATCAGCAACATTAAATTGCGTATTTTTACATTTTTCGAGAAATGCAACAGCAGCTTCTTTGGTCGCAAAGCGCTCGTTAAGCTCAGCCTTCACATTCACAGGCTTACCTTGCGCATCGACACCTTCGAACTGTGCTGTAACTTTATAATTATCCTCGGCTACAAAAGCACTAATCTCGCGTTCGCGTTCCACAATGAGACGTACAGCTACCGACTGCACACGCCCTGCCGACAACGACGGACGCACCTTGCGCCAAAGCACAGGCGAAAGTTCGAAACCAACAATGCGGTCGAGAACACGGCGTGCTTGCTGTGCATCAACTAAATGTAAATCGATATCGCGAGGATTTTCGATTGCCTTTACAATTGCATCCTTGGTAATTTCATGAAAAACAATACGTCGCGTCTTTTCGGGCTTCAACTTAAGCTCATCATACAAATGCCAAGCAATGGCCTCTCCTTCGCGGTCTTCATCGGAAGCGAGCCACACCATTTCGGCATCTTTAACAGCTTTTTTCAACTCCGACACAACTTTCTTTTTGTCGGGCGAAACTATATATTGCGGTTGGTAATTGTTCTCAAAGTCAATGCCAATGCCTTTGTCGGCCAAGTCGCGCACATGACCGAAACTCGACATGACATGATAGTCCTTACCAAGAAATTTTTCAATTGTTTTTGCTTTTGCTGGTGACTCTACAATCACTAGATTTTTTGACATATATATGTTGCGTTAGGTGAATAATCCTTGTAATATTTTGCAAAATAACAAAATAAGATAGGTACGCACCAAATTTTAGGCAAAGAATTTTTATTTTTTTATTGTTTTATGCCAAAATGTCATTTTTTAAAAATCACAAATATCATTCTTCCAAATCGAGCATTCCATCTTGAAACTGCATATAATAACGATTAAGCAGCACCATAAACTTACTAATTTCCTGCTGTGCGGCAAGCGTTTCGGGCTTTATTTCGGCCTTTTTCATGCGTAAAAGCATTATGCCATATTGAAAGTTAAAGCACAATTCGATATCGCTAAGCCCCACATCGCTTTTGGTACGCAACTGATTAATAAAAGGCAAAACATGTATAAACTTTGCATTGTAATCGGGCTGTTTCGAACTATTAATCAACCTATTATGAAAATCAGTTACATCCTGCAAACTATTTATATTCATTTGCAAATGACCAGCATTCAATTTATTTTCAGTACGCATCATATCAATCAAACTTTCGTACCACTCGTACAATCGTTTTTTATCTGTTGCATTCTCGGTTTTGTGTGGCTCAACAATATGCATATTAATATTGTCGATATTCGAATTCAATGCTCTTATCAAATCTTCGATTTGCCACATATATAGTATGTATTCGCAGATATTGCTTTTTTTTAATTTTTGTGCTATAAACATTATTCTATTTACAATTTACGATTTTAAATTTACAATTTAAACACGAAACACGAAACGCGAAACCATTTTTCATTTTTACATTACAACAAGTTACTTGCCAATTCCGACAAAAAGCTTCGTTCGCCTTTAACCAAATTTACATGAGCAAATAAATTTTGCCCTCTCATTCTGTCAATCATATACACCAAGCCATTCGAGAACATATCGAGGTAAGGCGAGTCGATTTGCTGTATATCGCCTGTAAAAACAATTTTTGTACCTTCGCCAGCACGTGTAATAATAGTTTTAATTTCGTGCGGGGTAAGGTTTTGCGCTTCGTCGATAATAAAAAATGTATCGCTCAAACTTCGTCCGCGGATATATGCCAAAGCTTCAATCACCAATTGCTCATTTTTGGTCATTTCTTCAATCAGCCTAATTTCCTTGCCCTGATACGAGAGTTGATGCTTTATCACATTCAGATTATCGAATAACGGTTGCATATAAGGTGCCACTTTTTGTTTTTGGTCGCCAGGCAAAAAGCCCAAATCTTTATTACCCAAAGCCACAATTGGCCTTGCCAACAATATTTGTTTATACGACTCGTGTTGATGCAAAGCCGCAGCCAATGCCAAAAGCGTTTTGCCAGTACCCGATTTTCCGGTAAGCGCTACCAATTTCACATCATCGTCGAGCAAAACATTGAATGCAAAACTTTGCTCGGCGTTGCGAGGTTCGATACCAAAACAGCGCTCCTTCAGCACTTTTTGTATATTACCACTAAATGGATTATAACGCGTCAGAACACTTGAACGAGAGCTTTTTAGCACAAAGCAGTCCTGCGGCGACAAATCGCCCACAAAATCGAACTCGTCGACAGCAATTTCGCCATTTTTATAAATAAGTTCAATTTTTTCGGGTTCAATATTCTCGTAAGTTTCGTAGCTTTTTTTGTAAATATCGACCTTGGTAACTTTATCAT
>CAZEVV010000037.1:0-9031 GCA_964515675.1 uncultured Paludibacter sp.
AGTATTTGAAGATTGAAGAAATTTGTCATGAATGCTATTGGGATTGAAGGATACAGTACCCTCATTGGCTTACCACTGGTTTCATAACAAGGGACATTAATATTTCGCAATTAATTTAAAAGTAATATTTCTAAAATGTATAATATGATTAATAAAATTATACCGGAATCGTTTTTGAACCCCCTCGAGGGGGGCAGGGGGGCTTCAATTATACCGGAATCGTCTTTGAACCCCCACGAGGGGGGCAGGGGGGCTTTTGCCCGTTTTCGTCAGTTTCGGCTCGATGCTGCAACGCGCGACCGCTATGCCGAAATAAAAGTGACGGCTGCCGATTTTATTTATCCATATTTTATTGTGGAAGGCGAAAACGAAGTTCAACCTATTAAAACTCTCAAAGGCATATCGCGCTTTTCAATCGACCAATTGTTGCTTGATTTGCAAGAAACCATTGCCTTGGGAATAGATAAAATATTGCTTTTTGGAGTGATAACGGGCGATTTGAAGGATGAGATTGGCTCGGCAGGTTACGACCCCAATTCGTTGGTGTGCAGAGCTATAAGGGCGATAAAAGCTGAGTTTCCAAAACTTACAGTAATTACCGATGTGTGCATGTGCGAGTATACTTCGCACGGACATTGCGGTTTGTTGCGTGGCACCGAAGTGGATAACGACAGCACATTGCCTTTGTTGGCTAAAATTGCGCTTACCCATGCGCAGGCTGGTGCCGATATTGTTGCGCCATCGGCCATGATGGATGGGCAAATTTTTGCGCTCAAAAGTATTTTGGCTGAGCATAAGTTGAACACCAAAGTGTTGGCTTATTCGGCCAAATATTCGTCGAACTTTTACGGCCCCTTTCGCGATGCTGCTGGTTCGGCACCTAGCTTTGGCGACCGCAAAACTTATCAGATGGATTATCGCACTTTGCATCAGGGGGTGGAGGAGATAGCTGCCGACATTGCCGAGGGTGCCGATTGGGTAATGGTAAAACCGGCTCAAACTTATTTAGATATCATTCAAAAAGGGTCGGTCGCTTTTCCGCATGTGCCAATGGCTGCTTACCAAGTTTCGGGCGAATATGCTTTGCTCAAAAATGGTGCTGAGGCTGGATTGATAAATGAAGAACAAGGATTTTTGGAGTCGCTTACGGCCATAAAACGTGCTGGGGCAAATTATATAATTACATATTATGCAAAGGATTTTGTCAGAAAAGGCTTATAGCGAAGCTGTTAAATATATTCCGGGTGGTGTAAATAGCCCCGTGCGTGCATTGCGCAGTGTGGGCGAAGCACCATTATTTATTGCCAAAGCCGATGGCACAACATTGACGGATGTTGATGGCAATTCGTTCACCGATTTTTGTCTTTCGTGGGGCGTATTTGTGTTGGGACACAATCATCCGCAAGTGCGTGCGGCGGTCAATCAGGCCATCGAATTGGGCACAAGTTATGGCATTCCCACCTTGCAAGAAACGGCTTTGGCCAAATTGGTGGTCGATGCTGTGCCCTCGGTAGAAAAAGTGCGCTTTGTAAGCTCGGGCACCGAAGCTGTGATGAGTGCCATACGTGTGGCGCGTGGTTTTACAGGTAGGAATACGATTGTAAAGTTTGACGGAAATTATCACGGACATGCCGACCATTTATTGGTTTCGGCTGGTTCGGGCGTGGCGCAATTAAGCAGTAGCTCGTCGAGTGGCGTGCCAGCCGATTTCACTAAACATACTTTGAGTTTGCCCTACAACGATGTGTCGGCCATAAAGGAGGTTTTTTCGGTTCGAGGAAACGAAATTGCTGCTGTAATTTTGGAGCCTGTGGCGGCCAATATGGGTGTGGTTATTCCTACCGTTGATTTTTTGAAAACTTTGCGCGAAATAACTGCACAGTATGGTGCTTTGCTTATTTTCGACGAGGTAATTACTGGTTTTCGCTTGGGGTTGTCGGGGGTACAAGGGCGTTTGGGCATAGTGCCCGACTTATCGTGCTTTGGAAAAATTATTGGTGGCGGTTTTCCTGCCGCTGCTTTTGGTGGGCGTGCCGAAATAATGGATTTGCTTGCGCCACTCGGCCCAATTTATCAAGCCGGAACACTTTCGGGCAATCCTGTGGCTATGGCTTCGGGTATTCAAACCATAGCATTGTTAAACGAGCCCGATTTTTATATCAAACTCGAAACAAAAAGCAATGTATTTATTGCCGAATTAAAGAATATTATAAAGGGTAAGGATATTGTATTGAACCATATTGGCTCTATGTTTACGCTCTTTTTTAGCGACCACGAAATTCGCAATTTCGACGATGTGAAGCGAAGCGATACCGAGCGTTTTGCCAAGTTGTTTCGTGCCATGCTAAAAGAAAATGTTTATCTTTCGCCTTCGGCTTTCGAGGCTTGTTTTGTTTCGGCAGCGCACACGCAAAACGATTTGGAATTGACCTTGGCAAAATTCAAGAAGGTGTTGAAAATGATTTAAATACATTAAGTTTAAGTGTGAGTAAGGGATGTGTGAAAAATGTATGGCCATTACACTAAAAGTTTTGATCTTTCTTACTTTATTTTTAAAAAGGGCATTTTTACATTGAAACAACAATCCCCAAGTATTCATAAATAAAATACTTGGGGATTGTTAATATCTAAACGAATTACGATACTATTTGTTTCGTTTTATAGCAAACTCGACACATGCTACCAAGGCCTCTTTAACCTTATTGTTGTGAAAAACGGATAATTCGCTAACGGCTTTTTCTTTATATTCCTTCATTTTTTCGATGGCATAGGTAACACCGCCATTGTCGTGCGCATATTTCATGATAAAATCAACATTATCTTTGCTATAATCTTTTGCTTCGATAATAGAAAGTATCAGTTCGCGCGTTGTGCCTACTGTGTTGTTGAGCACATATATCAATGGCAGTGTAATTTTACCATCTTGTAAGTCGTTGCCCGTAGGTTTCCCAATTTCAATATCGTTGAAATAATCGAAAATATCATCTTTTATCTGAAAACAAATGCCCAAATACTCGCCATAATTGCGCAATGCTTCGAGTTGTTGCAAGCTAGCATTGGCCGATAGTGCACCCACTTCGGTACAAGTGGCAAATAGCAGTGCTGTTTTTTTGCGTATTACTTTTAGATATTCCTCCTCGGTAATTTTTGTTTGATTCGTGTTTATCAGTTGTAGCAATTCGCCGCCGGACAGTTCCATGCCAATGCGCGCTACCAACTTGAGTATTTGTAAATTGTTGGTTTTTGTAGCACTAATAAGCGCATTCGAAAGCATATAATCGCCCGATAGGACCGCCACCTTGTTACCCCAACGCGCATTTATCGACGATCGTCCGCGGCGCACAAGTGTGTCGTCCACCACATCGTCGTGCATGAGCGAGGCATTGTGCAACAACTCCAACGAAAGTGCCCCGTAATAGCTGGCCTCGCTCACATTGTTGCAAATTTTGGCAGCCAAAAGGGTGAGTATGGGCCGCAACTGCTTGCCGCTACCTTCGAGCACATCCTCGTTGATGCTTGCCAAAAGCGGATTTTCGGTACGTAGCGCATTGGCGAAGACATGTTTGAAATGCTTCATTTCCTCGGCTATGGGCTCTCTTATGATGTCGATACTTGTCATGCGAACGGATAATTGTATTGTCTTTTCGTTAAAAACATGCAAAAGTAATCATTTTATTTTATGAATTGCTGTTTGCTGTTTTATTAAAAAGGGAATTTATGTAAAAACAACAATTGCGCATAGATTGTTGCAAATCATACTTGAACAATGGCTGTTTTTAAGTTTTTATAAGTAAAGACAGTGCAAAGCAATAAGAGGAGTTACAATTTACAATTTACGATTTACTATTTACGATTTATAAAACCTAGGCCTCTTCCTTTTTCATTTTCTCCAATGTCGACAACATGCCACATGCTGCAAATATATCTTCGCCACGCGATTTGCGTATGGTTGTCATAATGCCATTCGACGTAAGATAATCGCGGAAGGCAATCATTTTTTCGTCGTTCGATGTTTTTAAATCGATGTTTGGTATTGCATGAAAGCGAATGAGGTTGACCCTGCATTGTATGCCTTTGAGTATTTTTTTGAGCTCAACAGCGTGGCGCACAGTGTCGTTGAAACCATCGAACATAATGTACTCAACCGAAAAACGACGCTGCTTGCTGAAATCATATTTTTTTATTTCTTCGAGCACTTTTTCGAGTGTGTATGCTTTTTGTATTGGCATAATTTTGAGTCGCTCCTCGGCAAATGGTGTGTGCAAGCTCAATGCCAAATGGCAGTTCGATTCTTCTAAAAACACTTTCATGGATGGAATAACACCAATTGTCGACACAGTAATGCGTCGCGGACTCCAAGCATAGCCATAATCAGCCGTTAAAATTTCGAGTGCACGCAAAAGGTTGTTTAAGTTATCGAGTGGTTCGCCCATGCCCATAAACACCAAGTTGGTGAGTTTTTCGGCTTGTGGCACCGACATGATTTGGTTTAATATCTCGGTAGCTGTGAGATTGGCCGTAAAACCTTGTTTGCCTGTCATGCAAAACAAACAGTTCATTTTGCAGCCCACTTGCGACGACACGCAAAGCGTATGTCTATCCTCGTCGGGGATGTACACTGTTTCGATAAAATTGCCCGAAGCAGTTGTGAAAAGATATTTTTCGGTACCATCCACCGAGCTTGTAATGCTCGAAGGCGGTGTAAGTCCCACCACATAGTTTTGAGCCAGTAATTCACGATTTTTTACCGAGATATTGGTCATTTCATCAATCGACTTCACACGTTTATTATACAGCCATTCGGCAATTTGTTTGGCCGTAAAACCAGGCATGTTAAGCGCTTTTACTATCTCGCCAAGCTCAGCGAGTGTTTTGCCTGTTAAAGCTATTTTTTCCATTATTAAAATAATTACTATTTATTTGAATTAGTCATTAAGCATTTTCTCATTTAAATGAAATGTGAACTCGAAACCCGAAACCCGAAACTCGAAACGCGAAACTCGAAATAATGAATAATACATTTATATAAAAAAACAACGGAATGAAAAGTTCATTCCGTTGCCAAAATTAATCATTTTTATTCTAATTAGAAGAATTTTATTCTGTTATCAACAATGTCGGCATTGTTGCGCAAGTTTTGCAATACGCTGTACGGTAAAGTATAGCTTGTACGTGCATTCAATTGCATTTTGCTCATCACAGGGTCGAAAGTCATGCCATTGTCGGCTTTGTTTGTTACCTGCAAAACATAAACGCCCGAATTACCTTTTACAGGGGTCGATAGTTTATTAAGTTCGAGTGTTGTAGCTCTACCAATAAGTGCAGGTTCGAAGCCAGCACCTCCAAATTGGAATGAGCTAAAGTTCACTGCTTCGGCAGTTTTTACATCGCTTTGCAATTCGCTCGCCAATGCATCGAGTGAGCTTTTGCCAGCCATTTTTTTAATTAAAATATCCGCTTTTTTATCGCGAATAATTTCGGCGCGAATTTGCTCTTGCACTTTAGTAAGTGGTGCATAACCTTTATCGCCTACTGCCTTGTTCATAGCCACCACATATTGTGTACCACAATCAAACACGTCCGACACTTCGTTTTTGCTGTTTTGGAAAGCCCAACGTATAATCTGACGCGATTGTGGTATGTCGGCAATGCGAGCAGCTGTTGCTTGTGTTTCGTTAGCAAAACGAACAACCAATGATTTCTCTTCGGCTTTTTTCTCGAAGTTATCACCTTTCAATTCGGCAGCAAATTGTTTTGCCTGATTGAAAATTGTTGAATATGTGCGGCTACTAGCAATTACTTTGCGTTCGAGTATTGCTAATTTCACTTTTGGGCGTGCAGGTGTGCGCTCCATAACTTGCATAATTTGTACACCTTGTGCATTTTTGATGGTGAAAACTTCGTTTACAGCTTTTCCAAATGCATTGTCGATAATTTCTTTCTCAACACCTCTGTCGTTCACTGTCAACCAGCCTATTTCGCCACCATTAGCAGCAGTTTGTGGCACAGCCGAATATTTTGCAGCTAACTCGCCAAAGTTTGCGCCACCTTTAATAGCATTTACAATGCTATCAACTTTCACTTGTGCGCTATCTACCAAGAAAATATGACGTACTTTTGCCGAGTCGGCTTGGTTGATACCTGTTTCCATAACACGTGCCATGGTGTAAGTGTCGTTTTCGAACACAGGGCCATAGATTGCGCCAGTGGCCGAACCAAAGGCAAAGTCTTTCAAACGAGCAGGTACTGTTGCCGCCGAATAGTTGCGACCATCGTACATTACATCCGAGTTCGAATTAACAACAGCAGCTACATCGTCGGTTGCAATAAATTCAGGCGCCAATTTGTCCATCCATTCTTTGGCTTCTTTGTAGTCGTCTTCGGATGGTTTAATGTTGAAAACCACATAAGCCAACGAGCGATAAGCCTCTTGTTTGTATTGCTCTTTTTGCTTGTTGTAGCGGTCTTTAATCTCGTTGTTTTCAACTTTTATGTCGGCATCGGGAATTGTAAAATAAGGCTGAACCACATAGTTTACATCCATATTGTACTTCGAAGCTTCGAAATTCAACTTGGCATCTAAGCTGTTAGCAGTTACTGTTTTGCCAATTAAAGCATTGTATTTTTCTTGTAAAACGGCCATTTTTACATTGCGTTCCCAAAACAACCAATAGCTTTTGGCACGTTTAATTTCTTGCGCCATTTGCTCGTTGGCAGGTTGTTGGTCGAGCGAGTTCAAAAACTGAACCAATGCCTGACGGTCGAATTGTCCGTTTTCGTTGGCAAAACTCCTGCGTTGCATAATAATTGGGTGTGTGTTGTTACCAATAAGGTAATCCGAAAGTTCTTCGGCACCTACCGATAAGCCCAATTTTTCGGCTTCGGCAAAAAGAATTTTCTCGTTCAATAAACTTTCCCATACCGAAGTGCGAAGTTGTTCAACAATTTCTTCACTCAAGTCGCTTTGTCCGGTTTCAATTTTGTAAACCTCAACCATTTGGTCGATGGAAGCCGAATAATCGTTGATATTGATATTCTCACCTAAAATTTCGGCCACAGTTTCCTGCGACTTGTTGAAAAATGAGCCTCCGTGTGTGAAAGCATCGCCTATTATAAAGGCAAATAATGCAACACCAACAACCACCATCAATAAGACTCCCTTACTTCTGATTTTTCCTAATAATGCCATTTTGTTATCTGTTTTTTTATATTGTTTTATTTTTCTTTTTGAGGGCACGAATATACAAAAAATTATGCTTAGTTATGCATGTTTTGCACTTATAATTAATGATTTGTATTTAATGTTGTGTAATTCAGCTGTTTAATTTTGATTTTTAATGACTAATATTTTGCAATTTTGGGCACAACAAGGTGCTAATCAATGCTCAAACGCACCAATTCGATGCGGTTGTTGGTTACTTTTATGCATTTTATGCTAAAGTTTTCGAAACGAATGACCTCATTTAGTTTTGGGAAGTGCTGATGTTTGTGCAAAATCAGTCCTGCCAAAGTTTCGTAATCATCACTTTCGGGAATACTCAATGCAAAGCGCTCATTGGCCTGCTCCACCTCGAGCCTGCCCGAGAAAAGATATTCATTTTCACCCACTTTTTCGGCCACATACTCTTTCAAGTCGTGTTCGTCTTCTATTTCTCCAAATATTTCTTCAATAATATCTTCCAATGTCACTACGCCAGCAGTTCCCCCAAATTCATCCACTACAATGGCTATGCTTTTCTTTTGTTGCATAAACAGTTTCATGAGCTTTTGGGCTGCCATACTCTCGGGTACAATAAGTATTTGATTGATGTACTCTTGCCAATTTTTAGCATGTTCGAACATTTCGGAGGCATGTATGTACCCTATAATATTGTCGATATTGCCCTTGTAAATAGGTATTTTCGAAAAACCTGTCTCGATAAAAGTGTTTTTAAGTACTTCTTCGGAGCTGTCGTAGCTCAAAGCTACAATTTCGGTACGCGGCACCGAGCAATCGCGCAATCGCACCTTCGAAAAATCGAGTGCATTTTGGAATATTTTTACCTCATTTTCCATTTCATGCTGGTCGTTTTTGCCATCGATGGTTTCTTGTAGCAAGTAATTGAGGTCGATGCGCGAAAAAACATTTTCGGGCTCCGAGTTGTCGATTTTTGCGCCCCAAAGGCGAATGATTAGCACCGACAAAACAGTGCTAAACCAAGCCACAGGATAAAGCAAAAAATAAACTATGGCCAGCAATGCCGAAAAAAGTTTGAGCCATAGGTTGGGGTTGATACGAAAAACTGTTTTGGGCAAAAACTCGCTTGTTATAAGCACAATAAGCGTGGCCAAAACCGTTTGCACAAGCGTTATGAGCAATTGGCTGCCCATAAATAGCAATAGCGGATTGAGCACTTGCGCCATTAACAAACCATACACAACAAGCGCAATATTGTTTCCTACCAGCATGGTGGAAATAAATTGCTGTGGGTGCCGATAAAAAAGGACCAATACACTCGACGAGAAGTTTTTTTGCTTTCTGTCGAGTTCGAATCGCAATTTGTTTGACGACACAAAAGCTATTTCCATGCCCGAAAAAAAGGCGGAAAATAGCAGTGCGACAATGATTGAGAAAAAAGTATCCAATTTTTCGATGTTTAAACTTTTGTTTGCTCCTTTGCTTGAATAAGTTTTGCAAATAGCAACGCAAATATACAACAACTTTACGAAATATAGTTTTTTTTAATGACGAATTTTAAGGAAAGTGTTGATAATGATTGTTGAAATGATAGTTCGGATTTGCGCTCGCCGAGTACTATCTATGAAAATGATGTTTTCAAACCTAAAGCTGATGGCTTTGCCTTAGGTATGTAAGCATACACTAAAAACGCAAGCGTACACTCATGCCTGCCGATGACTGTGCCGGGCTAAAACTCGATACAGGCGATAAATAAGGCGACAATTCGAGGTGCATACTTGTGTTCCGAAACTTATCTCGTAAATATAAATTGTTGACTTTTGCTACATTTATAGCATCGGCTGTCGACCAAAT
>CAZEVV010000037.1:9131-17492 GCA_964515675.1 uncultured Paludibacter sp.
TCGACCAAATACCAACACCAATCATCCCGCCAATTCCAATTATTACGGTACCTGCACCTTGCATGTCTTGATTTGATAGCATTATTGCACCAACACTATAAACAACAGCCGATCCTACATATGCGCCTGCAAATGCTAGTCCGCGACCAGTTTCACCTGCTACTATTTGTCCTAAACCAGGAAACAGAAACGATGCTGCACCGCACAAGCCAGGGTTGTACATGTCGCCTACTTGTGGCGAGTACATGCGGTAATCGTAATTTAATTTGTTGATACTGTAACTTTGTGCTCTTGTTGTTGTGGCCATCAGAACAAACATTGCGCATGCAATTGTGAAAATTAATTTTCTCATTTTACGAATAATTTATTAAGTGAAAAATGTATTGTTAGAAATCAGAGGCAAATGTATGAAAAGTTTTTAATAAATCATGTGTCTTTTTAATGTTTTTTTTTATGCTGAATGCCTAACGATTTTTTATTTAAAATTGAAAAGTAGTTTTGCTTTGTTCAAAAATCCCACGCTTTCGAAATGTCTTTGTCGCATGCTCGTATGTATTGTTCGTCGTATAATTTTATTAATTTTGTATCGGTCAATAACAATAAATGAATATTATGCGCATATTACTAACTGGTGCTAATGGCCTATTGGGTCATCATATTGCCTTCGAATTGTTGTATCGCGGTTACGATGTGAACATTGTGGTTCGTTCTACAAAAAATATTCATTTCGATATCAGTCGAGTAAATGTGTTTGTTGGTAATTTTGGCGACGAAAAGTTTCTGTTCGACGCTGCAAATGAATGCGATGCCATAATGCATGTAGCTGCGGCAACTGCAACACATTGGCGAAATTATGCGCCTTATCATAAACTTAATGTTGTAGCTTGCGAAACCATTCTTCGGGTAGCCACACTACGCAACATTCACAAAATAATATTTGTAAGCACATCCAACACTATAGGCAATGGCAGCATTCAATTTCCTGGCACCACAGCCAATGCCATAGCAGCGCCATTCGAAGCATCGTTTTATGCGCAATCCAAGTTGGCGGCCGAAAATTTGTTTAAAAACTACGCACATCAACACCCACAAAAGCATGTTATCATTATCAATCCATGTTTTTTGATAGGGGCTTACGACACAAAACCGAGTTCAGGTAAATTGTTGCTCATGGGCAAAGGCAAGGCTTGGGTTTTTGTGCCGCGTGGTGGAAAAAACTTTGTGGCAGCACACGATGTTGCTGTTGCAGCATGCAATGCTTTGCACCAAGGGCAAACGGGCGAGCGCTATTTGTGCGGCAATCAAAATTTGTCGTTTGCTGCACTTTTTCGATTACAAAATCAAGTATTACGGCAAAAGCAAAGGATATTTGTTTTACCCAACTTTGTGCTAAAAATCGCCGGTTTTGTGGGCGATTTAATACAAAAAGTTGGCTTCGAGACCGATCTTTGTTCGCGCAACATTAATCAACTTTTGGTGCAGGAGTATTACTGTAGTGCAAAAACCATTGATGCTCTCGGTATGCCCCAAACGCCCATAATAAAAGCCATCGACGAGGCCAATCGTTTTTTTGATAGCACCAACAAAACCATTTCCACTTAATAATGCGCTCAACATTTAGGTGAATAATTCTTACAAATCAGTTTAATTACAAATCGCATAGCTTATTGAATAGTTTTTTTTGAACACAGATAAGCGTAAATTTGCATAAATCAATATTTAGTTATATTGTTGAAACATATATATGTTTAATTGAGATTTCTTATTTGTGTAATTCGTGTTCAGCAAAAACTCGTATTTGTTTTTTTAATTAAATAAGTCAAAGAAGAAAAAGATGTATTACAAATACTTTGTTTGATAGTCTTTATAATATTGAAAACTATTTTTGTGCTTAACAGTGACTTAAAGTTTTCAATAGAGATATTTTTTTGAGACAAATCTCAAATCTTTTATAATCTTCAAATCTTTGTATTTATGTTTCTCACATCCATCGATATTACAGTAATAATTGCTTATGTTATAATGCTTGTCGCCGTAGCTTGGTGGGCCAGTACAGGTAATAAAAATAAAGATGGCAATTTGTTTTTAGCCAACAAGTCGCTAGGTTGGTTTGCCATTGGTCTCACTATGTGGGGCACAAATGTTGGTCCCTCGATGCTTATTGCCAATGCTAGTAGTGGCTACGAAAGTGGCATGGTGGCTGGCAATTTTTCGTGGTATGCTTTCCCGTTTATTATTTTATTGGCTTTGGTTTTTGCTCCTCGTTATTTGGGCGCTGGCGTAAGTACATTGCCCGAATATATGGGTAGACGCTTTGGTAATAGCACCCAAAAATACATTGCGTGGTATAGCATTGTTACCATTGTTATTTCGTGGTTGGCGCTTACTTTGTTTTCGGGCGGCGTGTTTATGGCGCAGGTGTTGGCGTTGCCATTGTGGTTGTGTATTCTGATTTTGGTGCTTGTTTCGGCGGCATTTACCATTGCTGGGGGCTTAAAAGCCATTGCTTATACCAATGTTTTTCAGATGCTTTTGCTCATTGCTGTGTCGGTAGTTTTGGTTGTTATGGCTACAGCAAAGGCTGGTGGCTTGCAAGCGGTTGTTGCTGCTACGCCCGAGAGTTATTTCAAAATGTTTCGGCCACTAAGCAATAGCGATTTTCCGTGGTTGGCCATTGTTTTGGGTTATCCTATTATGGGCATTTGGTTTTGGTGCACCGACCAATCGATGGTTCAGTCGGTTTTGGGTGCCAAAAGTTTACGCGAAGGACAGAAAGGTGCCAATTTCACTGCATGGCTCAAGCTTATCGATATTCCGTTATTTATTTTTCCTGGCATATTGGCTATGGTGCTTTTGCCTCAATTGGGCAATTCAACCGATGCCTATTTGCAACTCGTACAGCATGTTTTTCCTTCGGGTTTGGTAGGTTTGGTTATTGTTGTTATGATGGCTGCGCTAATCAGCACCATTGGGTCGGCGCTCAATTCGCTGAGTGCTGTTTTTACACTCGATATTTTTGTAAAATACTATCGTCCGTTGGCTACAAACGCCCAAATTAAAGCTGTTGGCCGACTTGTTGTGTTGGTGGGTGCAACACTGTCTGTTTTTTTAGCTTTGGGTATCAGTTCAATACAAGGACTTAGTTTTTTCAATATTTTTCAATCTGTTTTAGGTTTTATTGCGCCTCCAATGGCTGTGGCTTTTTTGTTTGCTGTGTTGTGGAATAAAACCTCGGCGCGTGCAATCAATCAAATTCTATCGGTTGGTACATTTTTTAGTATAGTTAGCGGCGTGTTGTATTACAATGGGCTGCTGTTTCCTAACATGCACTTTCTTTATTTGTCGTTTATTATTTTTATAGTTTTATCGGTGTACAGCTTTGTTGCTTCGTTGCTAAAACCTTGTAATAACACTTCCACTTTAACTTTTGTGCCGAGTAAATTAACTTTGGGTAGCACTATCGCATGGTTGCTTTTGGTTGTTGTAATGGTTGTATTGTACCTTGTGTTTAATTAGTCCTCGTAAATACCGTTGAAGTGCTGTTCAGCATTTAGTGTGTGTATTTTTTTCATATTTAAATAAATACATTGTGCTATGTTTCGTAACTACTCAACACTTAAAGAAGTACTTTGTTTGGCGTTTTCAGTAAAAATTGCAGAATGGAAAATTGTAATTTTCGCAATAAAACAGCTGAATAAATGCACATAAATTATGAATGTCGCTCTACAACTCCCATTCTTATTCCCCCTTTAGGCGTTTACCTCCTCCCTCATACTTCATGAGGTAAACATGACGTAGGAGGGAGGGGCTGGGGGGCTGAGTTGTTACTATGTTTCGCACAATATGCTGCATTGCATTCTTATCAAAACAAAGAAAACATGACCTTATTTCACTATGTTTTTCTTTGCAAATGCCGATTGTACAGTACCTTCAACCTCCCATTGCAAATCCTTGTTTTTAAAGGCCAATGTGTAAGTTACAACTACAAAGTTACAATTGGCGTTTCGTCGAAATTCAATACTAACATATGCTTTTGTTAGATGCTCACGTTCGAGCAGTATGTTGCGTTTAAAGTCCTGAAAAAGTAGATTGTTGATGAGCTCTTTGCGCTCCAATAAACTGTACTTTCCGCTTTTTGCAACGAAATTGTTTTGTGCTTTATCGTGCATAGCAATAAATGTTTCCAGCGGCAATAACTCGGCCACCATTAACGCTAGCTCATAATCATCGCTTTCGATGTTTATGCTCCACTCGCCATTGGGTTTTGCGCCAAACAAATAATACAATGGCGCACCACCAATACTGCCCGATTTGGGTACTTGTAATGTGTCGTTCACTTTCATATGGGCACTTTCGGCCAACAAGCATTCGTCGGCAATGGCATCGAGCACTACGGGTCTGCATGCGAATATTGCTATAAAGCTTATGATCATTATTGCTTTAATTGTATTCATTTTTTTTCGAATTAATTATTTTGGGCACCAATACATCTTTTGCACATCAATTTTGTTTTGTGTATTTTTGCACGAAAATACATATTTTATTTCATTATTGGTCATACTAAAACATATTTACATTGAATTTAGAAACGATTTATATCGATGATTATAATTATTCGCTTCCCGACGAGCGAATTGCCAAATATCCTTTGCCACAGCGCGATGCATCGAAGTTATTGGTATATAAAAATGGAGCTATAAGCGAAAGTGTTTTTAGCAAGCTCTCTGCTTTTATGCCTCAAAATGCTTTAATGTTGTACAACAATACACGTGTTATTCAGGCGCGTCTCGAGTTTTTTAAAACTACAGGTGCACGCATCGAAGTGTTTTGTCTTGAGCCAATAGCGCCGCGCGATTATGCCATGGCATTAGCTTCGAGCAATACTTGTGTGTGGAAATGCATGGTGGGCAATCTTAAAAAGTGGAAAGAGGGTAGTTTGACGAAAAAGTTGCATGTGGGGCAATTGTGTTTCGACTTGCATGCCGAATTGCTCGAAACCGATGCAAATACACACAATGTGCGTTTTAGTTGGGATAATGCTGATGTTTGTTTTGCCGATATTCTCGAAAATGCTGGCGAATTACCCATTCCACCTTATTTGCATCGTCAAACCGAGGAGAGCGATATGGTTAATTACCAAACAGTTTATTCGCGTATTAAAGGTTCGGTAGCAGCGCCCACGGCAGGCTTGCATTTTACCGATGCCGTTTTCGAAAGTTTGAAACAAAAAAACACACAATTTGCCGAACTTACATTGCATGTGGGTGCAGGTACTTTTCAGCCCGTAAAAACCAACGATGTTGCTGAGCACACCATGCACAACGAGTTGATTAGTGTAAGCAAACAAACCATTCAACAGTTGTTGGATAAAAAAGGCCCTGTTGTTGCAGTTGGCACAACCACTGTGCGCACGCTCGAAAGTTTGTATTATATAGGTGTAAAATTAGGCCAGCAACCCACAGCCGATGCATTAAAAGTAAATCAGTGGGAGGCTTACGAAAATTTAGCCACAATTACTACGCAGCAAGCATTGCAAAATATTGTCGACTACTTGACTGTAAATAAGCAAGATATGATACATGCCGATACGCAAATACTTATACGGCCAGGGTTTCAGTTTCGATTGGTCGATGCTATGATTACCAATTTTCACCAGCCCAAGAGCACTTTGTTGCTACTTGTATCGGCTTTTGTGGGTCCCGATTGGCGTAAAATTTATGATTATGCATCCAACAATGACTTCCGTTTTTTGAGTTATGGCGATAGTTCAATTTTATTTAGAAAGCAGTAGGCAGTAATCTTTGTTAATTCACAATGTATTTATATTCAGGTATTTGCCCGAAAAACTGCGTATTGAATTGAATTTTACATAATTTAGCTCATTTTTCAGTTTAAAGTGCGAATTTGTCATAAAAAATCTTACATTGCAAACTATTTGCTATCACACATTGTTTCAAGGTCAAAGCAATTTCAGCTATTGTATATGGTTAAAATTCGCAAATTAGTTCGAGTTTTCTCAATAGCTTGCAATAGGTATACGGCTATCAGTCAAGTATAATTCAAATGTTAAGATTGATGTTGCTTAACGAACATTAACGCTTTATTTTTGTGTTATGTGATTATTGATTGTACTTTTGCAGTTCGAAGTTTGTAATAAATCGTTATGAATTGAACTGAAAAACTGTTGTATAATAATTGCTATGTAAATAATTAACTGTAATTTGTAATTTGCAGATCTATGAAATTCGTTCTTAAAAACCAAGTCGTAAAGCTATCATTTTTGATTGGCTTTATGTTTTTCTTCAGCAATATTGCCTGGAGTCAGACCCTTATAAATAACACAACAACTCCCATTACACGTGATTTTACTAATCTTAATGCCACATCGTGGACTAATAACAATCCTTTAAATGCTATTATACAAGGGTGGTATGTGTTTTTTGCTGCTCCGACAAATATACCTTCTCTCATTTATGCCAGCAACGGTTCTAGTACAAATCCTTCACGTGTTTATACCTTAGGCCTTGATGCTTCTCAAAGGTCATTAGGTATTGTGGCAAACGGTGCACCTGGAGTTCATTCATATATAGGTTGGCGATTGAAAAACAATACAGATGCTGTTGTTAACAATTTGCAAATACATTGGAAAGGCAAGCAGTGGTATAGAAATGAATTAGGAGGAAACCAAACGATAGTATTAAGCTATAGAAAGAGTTCGTCGGAAATTACAAATTTTACGGGTACTTATACTAACTTGTCGCCCATTTTTAATACGCCCCAACCTACAGGTGCAAATAGTTTACTTAACGGTAATTTGGCTGAAAATAGTGCCGAGGTAACCAACAACATCAATGGTTTGAATTTAGCGCCAGGCGACGAAATAATGTTGCGCTGGATTTTTACTAGTAATGACTATTATCATGTTTTTGGTCTCGACGATATTACAATCACTTATATTGCAAGCCAAACAATCACTTTTCCTGCTATTGCAAATAAAACTTTTGGTGATGCGCCAATTACATTAAATGCAACTGCAAGTAGTGGTTTGCCAGTTACTTATAGCAGCTCAAATAGCAATGTTGCAAGTATTAGTGGAAGTACACTTACAATTACTGGCCCAGGTAGAGCAATAATTACAGCTACACAGGCTGGTAACGACGATTATTCGCCTGCTTCTACTACGCGCACAATCGATGTTTATCCGGTGGCGCCAACTTTAAGTGCTGCTACAAATCTTACTACATCGAGTTTCAGGGCTACATGGACCATCAATAATGGCGCCAATGATGCCAATGTCGATTATTATATTGTTTATGCCAATAATCCAAGTTTTAATAACGACTTTTTGGTGTATACCTCGGATAAAACAAGACTCATCAATACAAATGTATCAGTCAATAATGTATATTATTATAAAGTGGTTGCGTATACGGTTGATAGTAATCTCGAAAGCGATGCGAGCAATACACGGTCAGTAATTATTGGTAACGACTACCTTAGTGGCACTTGGCCTTCGGGCGTGAAAGCGGCCAATAGAGTTGTAATTTCAGCTCCTAGCGCAGTTTTCCCAAACAATGCAAGCAATACACTTGCAATCAACAGTTTGGAAGTGACAAACACAGGGCGCATCGAGAATACGCAGGCCTTACATGTCGAGAACGAATTACTCATTCGCTCGAGTGCCGATGGCAATGCAGGACAAATACTCAATCGCGGCAACGTAACTTTTGGCGACAATGCCAAAATTATTATTCGCAAAACATTCGTTGCCAACCAATGGCACTTTATGGGCTTCCCATTCAATGTGCCACAAGCCAATATCTTCCTCGCAGGTACAAATACTCCTGCTTCATGGGGAAATCATAACGAGCTAGTAAACAATATAGTTGTACAACGCTACGATGGCGCAAAAAGAAATAGTACCGGCTTAGTTAACTACTCAGAAGGACTCAATTGGGTAAATGTTTCACCAAAAACATTTAATGCCAATCAAGGTTATATTGTTTGGGCAACATCGAATATCACCCTCGACTTTGTTGTAGATGCTAGCAATAGAGCTAACTTTTTCAACACTTCGTCAAGTGTAGTGGCGGGTATTTACGATTCCAACCCAAATTACGAACATAGAAACTGGAATTTACTTACTACCCCCTTTGCTTCGGCTTACGAATTACAAAACAGTGCATTTCATGCTCCTTTTTTGATTTATAATGCGTCTACACAAACTTACGATGCAGTTATGTCGACTGATAGTTACGAAATTCGTCCTTACAATGCATATTTATTTCAAGCAAAAGGCTCGAACTTTAGTTTTGTAAATACGGGTCGACGATTGAATGCTCCTGGGCAAAGCAATGTGAA
>CAZEVV010000038.1:0-17476 GCA_964515675.1 uncultured Paludibacter sp.
CTGCCTTTACTGATGGCTTGTACGGGTAGGGGAGGCGATGCGTTGGATAATAAAAAGCTGCTGCTCGAAAACTTGGAAGATAGTTTGCAAAATAATAGCAGAATTGATGATACGATTGATGATGTTATAATTGTTGATAGCGATTACAGTTTCGACGAAGCCATTGAAGGCTCGGGAGCGCCTGAGCATATTTTAGCGCAATTGGTATTGATTGATGTGGAATATTATTCGACCGATGAACTTTTGCATCGCGGTCAATTGCTTGTAAATAAGAAAATTGAAGCGGATATGAAAGTGCTTTTCGAATATATTAAAGAAACGCGCTTCCCAATTTATAGCGCCATTCCGGTGGTGCGCTTCGGATGGAGCGATGCGCGATCGATGGAGGCCAATAATACTTATGTGTTTTGTTATCGCGATATTAGTTATTCGAAACACGCAACGGGCATGGCCATCGATATCAATCCTTTGTTCAATCCGCTGCGCTGGAAACCGCCCTTCGATGAAAGGCCCAATAAGCCTGCAAATGGTGTTTACGATGTTAATGTGCCTGGTACTTTATATCCTGGGCATCATTTAGTCGAAAAATTCAATGCTTTGGGTTATAGATGGGGACATTATTTTAGACGAAATTACGACAGTCATCATTTTGAAAAAAGATAATCGATTATTTTGGGTTTTGGGTTTCGTGTTTCGTATTTCGTGTTATTGGTTCATTTTTCACTTTCATTTTTCATTTTTCACTTTTCATTTTTCATTTTTAATAAATATATAGCAATACAATTATGACTTTACAACAATTGGAGTATGTGGTGGCTTTGGACAAAGCGCGACATTTTGTGAATGCAGCCGAAATGTGTGGTGTTACCCAACCTACACTGAGTGCTATGGTACAAAAGCTTGAAGATGAGCTTGATTGTAAGATTTTTGATCGTTCGTTGCATCCCATAGCGCCTACCGAACTAGGTGCATTAATCATAAAACAAGCCAATGTAGTGCTGTTTAATGCTAATCAGCTGAAAGAAATTGTGTCGAACACTCGCTCCACTTTGTCGGGCGATTTGAGTTTGGCCATGATACCAACTATTGCACCTTATTTGCTGCCTAAGTTTTTGTCGGAATTTCGTGCAAGTCAAAACAATATCAAGCTGAAAATAACCGAAATGCGCACCGAATCGATAATAAAAGCGCTACACAAAGCCGAAATCGATATGGCAATTTTGTCGACACCACTCAACGACCCCAATTTGTTGGAAGTGCCATTGTATTACGAGCAATTTGTGGCTTATGTGTCGCCCAAAGAAGCTATTTATGCGCAAACCGAATTGTCGCCCATCGAGTTGCCTATGGATTTGATTTGGGTGCTCGAAGAGGGGCATTGTTTTCGCAATCAGGTGTTTAATTTTTGCGATAAAAAGCTCGATAGCTCGTTGTACGAGGCAGGAAGTATAGAGACATTGGTGAAAATTGTCGACGTTAACGGTGGTTATACGATTATACCCGAATTGCATGTGGCATTGCTCAACGATGAGCAAAGAAAAAACGTGCGCAATATTGTACAGCCCATGTCGGCCCGCGAAGTTTCGCTTGTAGTGCGTTTCGACTATGTGAAGGAGGGCATGATGAATGCTGTGGCCGATTTGGTTAAACGCATTATTCCACAACATATGCTCGACGAGAGATTGAAAAAATTTGCGATAAAAATTTGATATGCGTGAATTTCGATAGCGATTGTTTTTTTATTCATTTTTGATGAAGTACAAAAAAATAATACATTGTTTTTTGCGTTTATTCAAATCAAGTAAGTATTTACCAATTACTATTTACGATTGTTTAAAATGTTGAGCTCGAATATAAAAAAAGAAATATTGTTACGAAAAATTTGTATCTCGCTAGCGTTATTGTTATCATTTACAATTGCTGCACAGCAAAAAGTACGCATCTATGGCTATGTTATCGATGCCAATAATCGCGGCATCGAATATGTGAATGTGTTGGTCGAGGGCTTAAATGTGGGTACAAGTACCAATCAGAATGGCTATTACGATATTTCGTTCGAGTTTCGCGATTCGGTAAGTTTGCAATATTCGATGGTGGGCTACAAAACAGTGCGTCATGTGCTTAAGCCTACACAGCGCGTGGTGCATGCCACAGTCGAGCTGCTCTCGGAAGCTCACGAAATACGCGATATCGAAATTGTTGCACAACGCCGACAAACCAATACGATTGATTATATCGACCCAACAAAATATCGGTTCACACCTAATGCTGCTGGCGGTATCGAGAGTTTGCTCATTACTTTTTCGGGCGTAAGTCAGAACAACGAGCTGAGTTCGCAATACAATGTGCGAGGCGGTAGCTACGACGAGAATATTGTGTATGTGAATGGTATCGAAGTGTATCGTCCGTTGCTCGTTCGTGCCGGACAACAAGAAGGCTTGAGCTTTATAAACCCCGATATGGTGGGCAAATTGGCCTTTTCGGCTGGTGGTTTCGATGCCAAATATGGCGATAAAATGTCGTCGGTGCTCGATATTGAATACAAACGTCCTGCAAAAAAAGAGCTTTCGGCTTCGCTTAGTCTATTGGGTGCAACGGCTTATTTGGGAACCTCGAACGAAAAATTTAGTCAGATGCATGGTTTGCGCTACAAAAGTGCTGCTTACTTGCTGGGCGCACTCGAAACAAAAGGCGAATACAATCCTGCTTTTTTCGATTATCAAACGCAGTTAACATATAAATTGTCCGACACTTGGGATGTAAATTTTCTAGGTAATGTGTCGCAAAATACCTATCGATTTAGGCCAACCATACGCGAGACTAATTTTGGTACCTATCAAATGGGGCGTACATTACTTGTATATTTCGATGGATGGGAAAAAGATATTTTTCAAACGGCTTTTGGCGCTTTAAGTTTTAGCAACAAACCCAACAAAAACACAAAACTGAATTATACAGCATCGGCATTTCATACCAACGAATATGTAACTTACGATATTTCGGGCGAGTATCGCTTGTCGGAATTGAAACTCGATGCAAAGGACGAGGACAAAGAAGGTGCTGTACTTGGCATTGGTCGTTATCACGAGCATGCACGCAATCGCCTCAAAGCTAGTGTGGTCAATGTGGCACACACCGGCGAATGGCGCATGAATAACCACCGCATGGAGTGGGGTGCAAATGTGCAATACGAAAAAATTACTGATAAAATAAGCGAGTGGGAGTGGCGCGACTCGGTGGGTTATACCTTACCTTATAGCGATACTGAAGTGAATATGTACTACAATTTAAGGGCAAATACAGGGCTTCAGAGTTTGCGAATGAGTGGTTTTGTACAAGATAGTTATCGCTGGAGCTCGAATGCGGGCATACTTACTATAACTGGCGGTTTGCGTGCCAATTACTGGAATTACAATAAGGAGTTGATTGCTAGCCCACGTTTGTCGATGGCATTTTTGCCGTTTTGGGAGAAAGATTTTGGTTTTCGCTTTGCCACTGGTTTGTACTACCAAACGCCATTTTACAAAGAAATGCGTATTGAAAAAACCGACGACAATGGCAATGTAGATGTTGAACTAAATAAAGATATTCGCGCACAACGCTCATTGCAATTTGTGCTTGCGGGCGATCATTATTTCCGCATGTGGGGAAGGCCATTCAAATTTTCGACCGAAACATATCTCAAACTTGCAGATAGAGTAATAAGTTATAATGTTGATAATGTGCAAGTGCGCTATGCCGGAATAAACGATGCCAAAGCATATACGGCAGGTATCGACTTTAAATTGTTTGGCGAAATGGTGCCAGGTACCGACTCGTGGATCAACCTTTCGTTTATGCGCTCGAAAGAAGATATTGAAGGCGACTTTTACACCAAAAGAACATATGATGAGGATAGAAATTTAATTTCGTCGGAAGTAGTTGAACATGGTTGGATGCCACGCGCCAACGAGCAGCGTTTTGCGTTTTCGATGTTGTTTCAAGATTATTTTCCTAACAATCCAAAGTACAAAGTACAATTAAAAGTAGTTTATGCCGATGGCTTGCCTTATGGCCCACCGCGCAATGTTGAGTATCGCAATTTGCTCAGAGCACCTGCCTATGGACGTGTTGATATTGGTGCTTCGCGTGTGTTTGTTGCCGATATCGACAAATGGCTTTCGACAGCAAAATATAATTTTATTAAACAACTGGCCATAAGTTTGGAAGTGTACAACTTGTTGGATTTTAATAATGTAAACTCGTACTTTTGGGTTACCGACATTTACAATAATCAATATCCTGCACCAAACTACCTCACCGGTCGTCAGTTCAATTTGAAGTTCCAAATTGATTTCAAATAGTGTCTGCTTGTTTGATAACGACAATATGTTAAAATAAAAAAATCGGAAACCAGCTACAATGCCAGTTTCCGATTTTTTTGTTTTGTGAGCCTGATATTACATCATGCCGCCCATGCCACCGCCCATAGGCATTTGTGGTGCTGGGTTAGCTTCTTTTTTCTCAGTAATTACACATTCGGTAGTTAGGAACATACCTGCTATCGATGCTGCATTTTCGAGTGCAACGCGTGTAACTTTTGCTGGGTCCACAACGCCTGCTGCGAATAGGTTCTCGTATACATCGGTGCGTGCATTGTAACCAAAATCGGCTGCACCTTCGCGCACTTTTTGTACCACAACAGCACCTTCTTTACCTGCGTTGAATACAATCTGACGCAATGGCTCTTCGATGGCACGTTTGATAATTTCGATACCAATTTTTTCGTCTTCGTTGTCGGCTTGTAAGTTGGCCAAAGTATCGATTGAGCGGATATAAGCTACACCACCACCAGGTACAATACCTTCTTCGATGGCTGCACGTGTCGCGCTCAAAGCATCGTCAACGCGGTCTTTTTTCTCTTTCATTTCAACTTCCGAAGCAGCACCAACATAAAGCACAGCCACACCACCTGCCAATTTCGCTAAGCGCTCTTGTAGTTTTTCGCGGTCGTAATCAGAAGTTGTAGCAGCAATTTGTGCTTTAATTTGAGCTACACGTTGTGCAATAGCATCTTTGTCGCCAGCACCGTTTACAATTACAGTATTGTCTTTGTTTACAGTAATTTTTTCGGCTGTACCAAGCATGTCAATTGTAGCTTGGTCGAGTTGAATACCTTTTTCTTCCGAAATAACAATTCCGCCAGTAAGTACAGCAACGTCTTCGAGCATTTCTTTGCGACGGTCGCCAAAACCTGGAGCTTTAACAGCACATATTTTGAGTTGCGCACGCAAACGGTTTACTACCAATGTTGTTAGCGCTTCACTATCAACATCTTCGGCAATAATCAACAACGGACGACCCGATTGTACGGCAGGCTCAAGTACTGGAAGTAAATCTTTGAGGTTCGATATTTTTTTGTCGTAGATAAGAATATATGGACGCTCCATTTCTACTTCCATTTTTTCGGTATTTGTAACGAAATAAGGCGAAATGTATCCACGGTCGAATTGCATACCTTCAACAACTTCAATGGTTGTGTCGGTACCTTTAGCTTCTTCGATAGTGATAACGCCATCTTTCGATACTTTGCGCATTGCATCAGCAATAAGTTTACCAATTACAGCATCGTTGTTGGCCGATACGGTAGCCACTTGCTCAATTTTGTTGTAGTCGTCGCCCACAGTTTGTGCTTGTGCAGCAATGTTTTTCACTACTTGCGCTACTGCTTTGTCGATACCACGTTTCAAATCCATTGGGTTGGCGCCCGCAGTTACGTTTTTAAGCCCTACGCTTACAATTGATTGTGCCAATACAGTTGCAGTAGTTGTGCCATCACCTGCATCGTCGCCAGTTTTTGAGGCTACTTCTTTCACCAATTGTGCACCAAGATTTTGGAATGCATCTTCCAGTTCCACTTCTTTAGCAACAGTTACACCATCTTTAGTGATGTGAGGTGCACCAAATTTTTTCTCAATAATTACATTACGACCTTTGGGTCCGAGCGTTACTTTTACTGCATTCGCTAATGCGTCAACACCTTGTTTTAGTTGATCGCGTGCATCGATATTGAATAATATTTCTTTTGACATAATTAACAGCCCCCTCTAACTCCCCCTCAGGGGGAGAACCCGTAGCGAGGCATGGGGTTCAATTTTATTCGGATTTTCTTTAAATTATAAATGTTTTTTTAAGTCCCCCTGTGGGGGATTTAGGGGGCAATTAAATAATTGCTAGAATGTCCGACTGACGCATGATGAGGTATTTTTCGCCTTCCCACTCAAGTTCGGTGCCTGCATATTTGCCGTAGAGTACATTGTTGCCAACAGCCACAACCATTTCTTCGTCTTTTGTGCCGCTTCCTACAGCTAATACTTCGCCTTTAAGGGGTTTCTCTTTTGCCGAATCGGGTATGATTATACCGCTAACTGTTTTTTGTTCTGCCGGTGCAGGTTTTACCAACACGCGGTCTGCTAATGGTTTAATGTTCATAATTTCTACTTTTTTATTTAATTGGTTTTACAATAATATTTATAATAATTTATTTTGAATTTGATGCTTTGCCCATTGTTGCATAATTGCACCAGCTATCATCAAATCCGAGCGGTGTTAATCAGATTTTGTGCCAAAATGATTTTATGTATGCTTTGGCATAATTTTGCAGGATGATTGAAAAATTTTCAGTGTAGTTGTGACAAGTTGTCAGTTTTTGCTGTCGAAATAGCAAATAAATAGCAACTTGTAGGCATCAAAAATTGTCAACGATGGTTTACGACTGTACAATTGCGTACGCAAAATTGCTGCACTAATACCAAATAATATTGCTGCGAAGTATGCAATTTTGAGTTTTTTGAGTTTTAAAAAATGTTTCAGTAGTTTCGATTCGTTGGCAAGAAACGGAAAAGCGCCGCTATTGTGTAATTTTAGCAGGTTTTTGCATGCTTCTTCGGTTTTCGATAGAAATACTTTATTGCTGTCGAGCCCGTTGTGTATGAGCGGATTATCGATGTGCGTAAGCCGAAATCCTTTTTGGTGTAGTTCGTAACCTAGCAACATATCTTCGTGCCCATAACCACGAATTTTTTCGTCGAATGGAATGGATAAAAGTATCTCTTTCGAAATCAAAAAGTTGAATGCCGAAAAATTATAGCTTTGTTTTTTGTCAATTTGTAATTCGTGTTCGAGCATGCTTCGTTCTGCGGCATTTCGTGCTTCGCGTTTACGTCCATATTTCAGCCTTAAACTAAAGTTAGGGTTATCGATGTTGGGATCATAAGCTGTGCCACCAATCACAATGCATTTTTCGTTGCAAAAGGGGAGATATTTCTCAATAAAATTTTCAGAACACACCAAGGCATCGGCATCCATAAAAAGCAAATGCTCGTATTGTGCCTGTTGTGCCAAAAAATTGCGTATGGCGGCTCTGCCAATATTTTTGTCGAGAACAATATGTTTGCAAAAACTGAGATTTTCGATTTCGCTATTTTCGACAATCGTATTTGTCGAACCATCTTCGGCAACAATAATTTCGAAAGCTTGCATGCTTTCGAGTGCAAGCTTGTGCAAATGTTTCACCAAAGTGGTGATATTGTAATTATATGTCGGAATGAGTATTGAAATCATAGCTGCAAAGATAAAAAAATTATATGATTGCACCTACCAAACCAAGCTCGGTTTGAAACGAAATTGAAGGATTGTTTGCTTTTGCGATTTTCGGTGCTTATTTCACACTTAGGTTTGTGTTAAAATTGCAACAATTTTTAAAAAAATATGTTTGAATAATGATACTTGTGTAGTATTTTTGTATCCGATTGCGCTTTTTAGCAAATCAATCATTATTCGAAAAATATATTAACATTGATGAAAAGAGATATATCCCTATACAAACCGGTGCCCATAGTAATGCTTATCGACTTGTTGATATTGGTACTATCGGCACTTGTTATGCTCGAAAAGTTCCCTTTTACAACCAACGATCCATACGAAAAATATGACATTGCAGTGCTTGTTTATATTTTTGTATGGATGCTTTCGTCGTATTTATTTCGTCGTTACCGACCTCTGAAAAAGCAAAAATACTTAGCGGCTGACTTTCGATTATTTTATGTGTCGCTTATTACGTTTGGAATTTTGTGGCTGCTCAATGTTTTGTTTTTCGATAATAAATACTCATTTTTAGTAAATTACACTTATAGTACGATATTGTTCGGCATTAATTTTTTGTTTCTATCGGTGTACTATGCTGTAAACTATGCTGTTGAATACGAAAAAGATGAGGTGCTCGAAAATAGAGCCGTGGAACCTGTCCGCCCAGCTCGTCCGCTCGACGATGATAGTTATTCCGATTTACGTAAAACAATTTGCGAATACCGAAACGAAAGAACTTTTGAATTACTTTCGAAATACATCGATTTCAGAAGTGGAAACACAACGGTTTTGTTTACAGGCAATTTGTTTAGTGTGAATGCTCGAAAAAGTTACACTTTTAGCCATTTCGTGCAGTTATGTCCTCTCAATGATATCAGGGGAATTAATAAAATGTTTTTTAGTATCAATCAAAAACTTCCCGACGATGGTGTAGTTGTGTGCTGCTTCGAAACAAAAAGTACGCGTAAGTCGAAAATTATGAAAAAATATCCTGCAGGAATTAATACGGTAATGTACACGATAAATTATATTTTGCGACGTGTATTGCCCAAAATATTTATTACACGTAGGCTGTATTACGATATAACGAAAGGTAAAAATCGTATTTTGTCGAAGACCGAAGTTATGGGGCGTTTGTATTATGCTGGTTTCGACGTGATTGACGAAAGAAAAATATCGGGATTGCAATATGTTTTTGCCAAACGAATAACCCAACCCAATGTGATAACACGAAAAAATTATGGGCCACTCATAAAATTAAAACGCAAAGGTAAAAATGCACAACTATTTGATGTTTATAAGTTTAGAACAATGTATCCGTATTCGGAATATTTGCAGGCTTATATCTACAAAAAAAATAGTTTGCGCGATGGTGGAAAGTTTGCGCGCGACATTCGTATTACTTCGCTCGGTGCTTTTATGCGCAAATATTGGCTCGACGAATTGCCTATGCTACTTAATTTACTGAAAGGAGAAATGAAAATTGTGGGTGTGCGACCGCTCAGTAATCAATATTTTAGTTTGTATAATAGCGATTTGCAGGCATTACGCACGCAATTTAAGCCAGGACTTTTGCCGCCATTTTATGCCGATATGCCTCGCACACTCGACGAAATTCAGGCCTCGGAAATGAAATATTTGAACGAATGTAAACATAAAGGTTAATTTTTTACCGATATAAAATACTTCTTCAAAATTGTTTCAACCATTTTGTTTAAAAATGCTCGAAGCGCCTAAGGAATTTACAATTTAGGAATTTACGATTTACGATTTGATATACAAACAATAAAATGAAGCTTGCTGTTGATTTAAGCTCCTCATTCTTCATTTTTCATTCTTCATTCTTCATTCTTCATTCTTCATTTTTATTACTCATGCAAACAGAATATTTTCCGATAGTTGATGAAGCTGGCAATACCATAGGCAAGGCTTCGCGTACCGAATGTCATTCTCAAAGTTTTTTATTGCACCCTGTTGTACATTTGCATGTATTCAACACTGAGGGTGCGCTTTTGTTGCAAAAACGCTCGGCGAATAAAGATATTCAGCCTAACAAATGGGATACTTCGGTGGGTGGACATGTCGACTATGGCGAGGCAATAGAGGCGGCTTTGATGCGCGAAAGTGCCGAAGAATTGGGCATAAGCAATTTTCAACCTCAGTTTTTGTTTCGCTATGTCTTTCGCTCGTCGGTCGAGGCCGAATTGGTGCACAGCTATAGCTGCGTGTACGACGGAGAAATACATTTTGACCCAAACGAAATAAGCGAAATTCGCTTTTGGCAAATGGCCGAGATAGAAGAAAAATTGTCGGAAGGTATTTTTACCGAGAATTTTGCAATGGAATACAACAAAATAAAAGGCTTATCAAAGTTTTAAATTTGACAAGCCCTTTTTTGTAGAGCGATTGAGTTATTTTTACTGTGTGTACTATGATTTATGGTTTCATGCAAAAACTAAGTTTTTAAAAACCATTCATTTCAATTGTAATGGTTGGAATCAGAAGCAACAGACCGATAATTATTAGTGCAATAATAAAAGGTGCGATCCATTTTACCCATTTGTCGAACGGTATGCGTGCAATACCCAAAACACCCATCAGTACAGCCGAAGTAGGGGTGAGCATATTGGTAAAACCATCGCCAAACTGAAATGCCATTATCGTTGCTTGGCGCGATATGCCTATCAAATCGGAAAACGGCGCCATAATAGGCATGGTGAGTGCCGCTTTTGCCGACCCCGAAGGTATGATGATGTTTATCAAATTTTGAATGCCATACATAATGCTTATCGAAGCAAATTTACCAGCATCTTGTAATGATGAAGCTATGCTGTGTAACATGGGGTCGATTACTTTTCCGTTTTGTAATACAACAATAATTCCGCCTGCCAAACCAACAATAAGTGCCGCCGAAAGTATATCTTTTACACCAGCCATAAACAATTCGGAAATTTTGTTGGGACCATAACCCATTGCCATTCCGCTAATCATACCCATTGCAAAAAACAAAGTTGCAATTTCCATAATGTACCACTCGTAACCCATTACGCCCACAATAAGATACACAATGGTGTAGCTAAAAATATTGAGAATGAAAAAATGAATCGATTTGCGCAAAGCAATAATGCTACTAATTACAAATAGTGCAGTAATAATTGGCAAAACTGCAAATGTAATTTCCGATTGCCCAATCACCAAGGTCGAAATGGGGTATTTTATCGAAAATAAAATCATAGCTACCGCCGTGGCAATGAAGGTTATCCAAGCCGAACGCGGGGTGTAAAAGTCAATTTTTTCGTCCTGCGATGCCGAGCGATTACGCCAATAAGCATCGAGTTCGTACATGATGGATTTCTCGGGGTTTTTCTTAATTTTTCGAGCATAATTAAGCACAAAACCAATGCCTATTGTGGTGAGAATTACCCACACAATTAAGCGATATTCGATGCCCGAAAATAGTTGAACATCGGCCAAACCTTGAGCAATGCCAATGGTAAAAGGGTTGAGGGTAGCGCCTGCAAAGCCTATGCAAGCCGCAATAAAACACAAACTCACACCTACCAACGAGTCGTAACCCATGCTTATGGCCAAAGGCACAAATATTATGGTAAATGCAATGGTTTCTTCGCTCATGCCAAAAACCGACCCAAATACGCTAAACATGAGCATTATGAGTGTGATAACTATATTGTTTATGCCCAAATAACGTATTAGTTTGTTGCTTTCGAGTTTGCCCAAAAGTTTTAAAAATGTGAGTATCGATACGTCAATGGCTTTACTTTCGTTCAAAATCCAAAATGCACCTCCAATAAGCAATATAAATATTATAATGTCGGCTTTATCGACAAAACCATCAAACAATGCCGAAAAAATTTGCCATGTTTGTGGTTGGTTGGGCACTTCCCGAAACGAATCGGGCATAATTACCGTACGTGTGCCGCCGCCTGGCATTTCCTTTTGCGTACGTACATATTCGCCACCTCCAATAAACCATGTCGACATGGCTGCAATTACAATCAGTCCAAAAATGATTACAAATGTATGCGGTATCTTTCTTTTTCCTTCCATTTTTAATATGCTAAATTATTTTTTTTATTATGTGTGCAACAATTGCGTTTGATTATTTTTTTATTTTCAGTTGGCAAAGTTAAAAAAATATGCTGTAAAAATTCAATTTTCAGTTTAAACTACAATGCGAAATACTAAAAAATGCCATTAAACCAATCGTTTTTGTTTCGAATTCTTTTTTGTACATTTGCAATCTAATAAAACAAACTGTATAATTTTTAAAAATATACTATATGTCATTTTATTCATGTTAATATATTCTTGCAATGTGCTTATTCCTCCTTTAGGCGTTTACCTCCTCTCTCATACTTCATGAGGTAAACATGACGTAGGAGGGAGGGGTTAGGGGGCTGGCAGAATAATATATGTTGAAATTTTACATACACATGCAACATTATCAAACTAAATCACATCAATCAAAAAAATGGAAAGAAAACGTCTGACAAACGAACAAGATATTATAAAAGCATGCATAAAAGGTGAAAGCTGGGCGCAAAAAGCTATATTCGACCAGTATGCGCCTACTATGCTAAGTGTTTGCGTACGTTATGTTTCCGACTACGAAACTGCTCGCGATATATTGCAAGATGGTTTCGTGCGATTGTTTAGTAAAATTGAAACTTTTTCGGGCACAGGTGCTTTTGGTGGATGGGCAAGAAGAATTTTTGTTACTACTGCCCTCGAACATCTTCGACGCAACGATGCCCTAAAAAATGCCGACAGCATCGACGACTTTCACAATCATTTTGAAAATAATGAAGTAAATGTTATCGATAAAATATCGGCCGACGACCTGATGCAATGCATAGCCGAATTGCCCGATGGGTATAAAGCTGTTTTTAATATGTTTGCCATCGAGGGTTATTCGCATGCCGAAATTGCCGAAATGTTGGGGATAAACGATATTACATCACGAACACAATATATGAGAGCACGTAAAATGCTACAAAAGAAAATTGAATTATTAATAGGTGAAGATTATGCAAAACAATATAGAAAATAATTTTGAAGAACTGCTTCGGAAAAAGCTCGAAAATCACAGTTTGCCTGTGGACGATGCTTTGTGGCAGGGCGTGCAAACTAAAATGGCGGCCAAAAAGCGCATTGCATTTCCCATTTGGTTGCGATATAGTGCTGCTGTGGCTGTACTCGTTGCAGTATCGTTGTTATTTGTCGATTTGCCACAAAAACAACATATTGCACAGGATGCCGCACTGCCAAAAACAAACGAAATAATGGCCGATACTACAGCAATAGGCAACGAAAGTGATATCGAAAAAACAATTGAAAGCGAGAATGACAATAGCCTTATAAAGCAAAGTGTTAAAGCAAAATCATTGGCAAATGCAGCAAACAAATCGACAAATTCGAAATCTGAAACATTAAGCAATAAAACAAGTAAACCGATAGCGCTAAATACATCAAGCACAAATAATAGCGTTGAGCTTGAGGTTTTGAGCGAAAACAATGATCGTTTGAGCAAACCAACGGAAAACAGCAATACAACAACCGAAGAATTGCCTCAGGCTGATGATTCGAAAATTTTAAAAAGAAATAATGCTGAATTGCAAGAGGCGCATAAAGCCTGGGACGATCCAAAAGCTAAAAAAACGAAACGTCGTGGTTGGTTTATCGCTGCTAATATGTCGACAGGTGCTACATCGGCACAAGTGGGTGGAGGCATGAAAACATATGCTGCCGAGTCGGGTATTGTAAAAGCACCTGCAGCTGCTGCGAACTATATGTTGTCGCCGTCCGATTTTAGTAGCAAAAGTTTTGCAGCGCCACTAAGTGCTGGCATAAGTTTAGCCCGCTCAATAAGCGATGTGCTAAGTATTGAAACAGGCATTAGTTATTCGCAACTCAACACAAAATTGACTGATCGTGGTTTAAATGCCGATTTAAATTTACATTACTTGGGTGTGCCTGTAACATTAATGGCCAATGTAATTCAAGTATCAAAATTTAAAATCTACGCTTCGGGAGGTGCAATGGTCGAAAAAGGAATTTATTCGAACTACACGCAGGAGCAAGTTCGTGGCAGTCAGCGCATAAACACAAGCGTTGCCGACCGTGTGGATGGTTTGCAATACTCGCTCAATGCAGCCATAGGTGCAGCTTATGCCATCGAAAAAAATCTCGAACTCTATTTCGAACCACGCTATTCGTTTTATTTCGACAACAATCAACCTATCAGTATTCGCACAAATAATGCTGCAATTGTTGGTTTTCATGCAGGTGTAAGGTTTGAGATACAGTAAAGTGTAAAAGTGGAAGGTGTAAAAGGGTAAAAGTGTAAGGTGTAAAAGTGTAAAAGTGTAAGGTGTAAGGTGTAAGAGGGTAAGGTGTAAAAGTGTAAAAGTGTAAGGTGTAAAAGTGTAAGGTGTAAAAGTGTAAAAGTGTAAGGTGTAAGGTGTAAGGTGTAAAGTGAAAGGTGTAAAGTGAAAGGTGTCAAGATAACATGGTTGTTCGCTACCATAAGTAGTAAGCTTTTGTAGAACCTAGTATTAAATTGTAATTTTTAAATCGTAAATTGTATAATGTACTTCAAAGAATTCATTTTAGCATGTTTTATTGTGTTTGCTTTTGCTTGTACAAGCAATGTCGACCCAATTGTTATGGCCGATGCTGAGCCTATTTTGCTAAAAGCCAATCAGCAAAAACGTGTGGCGCAGGACAATGCTTTTGCTTTCGAACTTTTGAAACAAACCAATAAAGCCAATGACAAAGTAAATATCATGGTATCGCCCCTAAGCGTGAGCATAGCACTTGGCATGACACGCAATGGTGCTGTCTCTGAAACTTTGGAAGGCATCGAAAAAGCGCTTTTTCT
Organism: uncultured Paludibacter sp.; assembly: GCA_964515675.1. Lineage (GTDB taxonomy): Bacteria > Bacteroidota > Bacteroidia > Bacteroidales > Paludibacteraceae > Paludibacter. The sequence continues at coordinate 14,528 of CAZEVV010000038.1, forward strand.
TTCGGGCTTAACCGACGATGAGATAAACGAATATTATCAAATCATGCAGCAGTCCTTACCCAAAGTCGACCCATCAACGCAGTTGAATATTGCTAATTCCATTTGGTATCGCGAAGGCTTTGAGGTGAAAAGTGATTTTTTGAATATCAATAAAAAATACTTTGATGCTACAGTACGTCAACTCGACTTTTCGAAACCTGGTGCAAAAGATAGCATTAATAACTGGTGTGCTAAAAAAACAGATGGGCTTATTGATAATATTTTAGATAATATTCCTGGCGATGCAGTAATGTATTTGGTAAATGCTGTATATTTTAAGGGCATTTAGACTAAAAAATTTGATAAAAAGAATACTGCCGAACGCAATTTTTTAGCACTCGATAAAAAAAATGTACAAGTGCCAATAATGTATGCCAAAGATACTTTTGCATGTGCCAACACAACTTTGGCCGATGTTGTAGAGTTAAATTATGGCAACAAAGCCTTTAGTATGATATTGATGTTGCCTAATGCGCAAAGTGATGCTAACGAGCTTGTTGCTGCACTCAACACCGATATTTATTCGCAAATACTTGCGCAATTGCAAACCGAGGAAGTTGAACTTTATTTGCCTCGTTTGGCATTCAAAACAAAGCTTTTGCTCAACGATCCCTTGAAGACAATGGGCATGGAAAAGGCTTTTGAGGATAGAAACGAGTTTAGTCGTATTACGGATCATTCCATTTTTGTGTCGCGCGTACTGCACGATACATTTATCGAACTCAACGAAGAGGGTACACGAGCAGCAGCGGCAACTGTTGTCGAAATGCGTGAAAAAGCAATGTTGAATAAAGTTTTCAATTTCAATCGTCCGTTCGTTTTTCTTATACGTGAAAAAAGCACTGGCGTCATTGTTTTTGCCGGAAAAGTAGGTAATCCAGCAGACCAGTAGAGACGCACGGTCGTGCATCTTGAGGTCGTGAGTCTGTGGCAGGGTCATGCGTCTAACGCACGGTTGTGCATAAATAAAAAATATGAAACGAGCACGTAAACACATTACATGCACGAATGTGTGAATGTTGGCATGCAAGTTCCAAACAATAAATAAACAAATAAATTATTTCAGTATGAAAGCAAAAATAATGACAATTATGCTCGCTGTTGTTTTTACAGCTTGCGAAGTTAAAGAGGTGATTATTGATACACCAAAAGATGCTGAGCCAATAGCCCTTAAAGCCAATTTGCAAAAACGTGTGGCGCAGGACAACGACTTTTCGTTTGAGTTGTTGCGACAAACCATTGCTTCGAGTAAAGATGATAATGTTACCGTGTCGCCACTAAGTGTGAGCATGGCGCTTGGCATGACATTGAATGGTGCGCGTGGCGAAACAAAATCGCAAATGGAAGCGGCTTTGTATTTGAGTGGCTTGTCGACCGACGAGATAAACGAGTATTATAAAACGCTTATAACAAATTTGCCAAAAGTCGACCCACTCACTAAGTTGAGTATTGCAAACTCTATTTGGTATCGCGATAATTTTGATGTAAAATCCGATTTTCTTAAAACGAATGTCGATTATTTTAATGCATATGTAAAGGCATTGGATTTTAATAAAACATGGGCCAAAGATACTATCAACAATTGGGTAAACAAAAACACGAAAGGTTTAATTCCTTCAATTGTGGATCAAATAAATTCGGATGCGGTAATGTATTTGGTAAATGCTGTGTATTTTAAAGGGGTTTGGCGCTTAAAGTTCGACAAAAAACTGACTCATGAGGCTAATTTCAAAAATGCAAAAGCTGTAAATAAAAAGGTGAATTTTATGAAACAAGAAAATTCCTTTGGATATTTTGCCGACGAAAATGCACAGTACATCGACCTCGAATATGGAAACAAAGCTTTTAGTATGACATTTATATTGCCCAACGAAGGCAAAACGACATCGGATATTTTGCAAAATCTGAATGCCGAAAAGTTTGCTTCTGTTACCGAAAAATTGTATAACAAATCGCTTATTCTTTATTTGCCTCGCTTCAAAACCGAAAGTAAATTCGAGCTTAATGCTCCTTTAAAAACAATGGGTATGCCTTTGGCATTTACCGAAATGGCCGATTTTGGAAATATTGCCGATGCGCGATTATTTATCTCAAAAGTGATGCACAAAACTTATTTGGCAGTCGACGAAGAGGGCACCGAAGCTGCGGCAGTTACGAGCGTCGAAATGGTATTAACTTCAATGCCAATAATCCCCGAAGTGCGTTTCGATAAACCTTTTGTGTTTGTGCTGCGCGAAAAAAGCACAGGTGTAGTATTGTTTACGGGCGTTATCGGCGATGTAGAAAAATATTAAACTAAAAAACAACTTGATGTTCACCGATTCCTATTTTCAGTTTTTAAATTCATATTAATTTGATTTTTTTTAAATGATAATTCAAATAATTCATTTAATTATTACATAAACAAGGTCGTATTTCCCTATCGCGAAAAGTAGGGCAGGGGCATAAAACATCAAAAACAACAAAAATGAAAACAATAAAATCGATCATTACATTGCTCGTTATACTTGGCTTTGTGGCTTGCGATACAGGCTACAACAACGAAATAACATACAGCATAAATGAACCCATTACGATGAGTAAGGACGAGTTTCGCAAAAAAGTGAAAGTAACTAATGCTGTAAATGAGATAAGCAATTATGGCAAAATTTGTCTTTACAATGGTTTTATTTATATTTCGGAACCCGAAAAAGGTGTGCATATTCTCGACAATAGCAACCCAGCCAATCCCCAAATGGTTGGATATATCGAGTTGCCTGGCAATGCCGACTTGGCCATACGCAACAACTTGCTTTATGCCGATTCGTACATCGACCTCGTGTGGTTCGATGTAAGCAATCCGGCCACGCCAATATTTAAAGGACGCTTGGAAGGTGTTTTTCCTGAGGCATTGCCCATGCCCGACAATAT
>CAZEVV010000039.1:0-9367 GCA_964515675.1 uncultured Paludibacter sp.
CCCTCATTCTTCATGTTTACCTCCCAAAGTATGAGGGAGGAGGTAAACCTGAGGTTCGAGGGAGGTTTCGGGATATAAAAATGGCCACTCATGTGTATGAGCGGCCATTTTTAATTTTAATACAAAATGTTTATAAAAGCAACAGCCCTTATTGCGCAGGCATCATAACAACTTCGAGCACATTGCCTTGTTGTGTTAACGAGCGTAGCGCTTTTTGTACCGATTCAGCACTCAATGCATCAACCGAAGCTTTATAGTCTTTGAGCGTATCGATATTTTCTTGGTACAAACGAACAACACTACCCAACCACCAACGATTTTCGTCGATATCTTCTTCGTATTTTTTCAACATATTTTCTTTCACCTTTTGCAAATCATCGGCACGAGGACCGTTGTTTACAATCTCGTTCACTTCGTCGTGAATAATTGCCATTAAACGCGCTTGCTTGTCGGGGTCGGTATCGAATTGCATAAGTAGCGAAGCTTGTGCAACAGGCGTTTTTGCCAACGAACCACGCACACCAACACCATACGATCCACCTTCTTTTTCGCGTATGCTTTCGAGATAACGCATGCTGAGGATATTGCCAATGGCTGTCATAAGTGTGCGATTGTTTTGCGTATAATCCATCGATCCGCTATAGTAAATAAAGTTCGAAGCCTTGTTTATTTGCATTTGTTTTTCGAAATGATTATTTACAATGCCACGCGGTACTCGAATCTTGTGATCGGTATATTTTTCATTCACTTTTTTCGATTTCAAACCACCCAAATAAGTAAGAATGGCTTGTTTCACAGCAGGATTTTCGATATCGACATTGCCTGTGAACACAAAAGTAAAGTCGGACGGAGCAGCAAAACGCTCTTTGAAAATGGCCAATGCACGGTCCTGATTCACTTGCGACAAAGCATCGAGTGTAAGAATAAGACTGCGTGGGTGACGGTTCGAAATCATTGTATTTATCGTGTCGCGGAATGCTACACGTGGGTCGGTAGCACTGTTGGCCAAGCTAGCACGATACATATTCATCATGGCTTCGAAAGCATTATCGTCTTTACGAGGCGCAGTAAAGTTGAGGTAAATCAACTGCAACATGGTTTCGAAATCTTTCACCGATGAGTTGCCCGAGAAACCTTCGGAATATGTTTCGATGTAAGGTGTTACCGAAGCAGTTTTACCTGTAAGCACTTTACCTAAATCGACACTGTTGAACGCGCCCAAACCATTGTTCGAAACAATAGAAGCAGCAAGTGCAGCACTGTATTTATCGGCCACATTTTTTACATTCGATGTTCCACCAGCACTAAATGCACTCAACAAAATTTCGTCTTGTTTGAATGTTGTAGGTTTGAAAACAACTTTAACGCCATTGCTCAAAATCCACTCAGTAGTGCCATAAGCAGCATTTTTACTTGTTTTTTTAATTTTTCCTGCCTTAGGCGCTTTGTCAACAAGCGGCTTGTTTATGTCCTCCTCCACTTTCGCAGTAAGTTCAGCCACTTTCGAAGCGGCAATTTTGGCAATCACTTCGTCTTTCGAAGGAATTTTTACACCAGCTTTGTCGGGCGACATAAACGAAACGATTAAATTTTCGTCGGTTACATAACGCATAGCCGCTTGGTTTATCATTTCGGCTTTTAGCTGAGGCAAAAGCGCTTTTGCTGTTTGGTATTCCCACTCGATACCTGGAATTGGCTCAGCATCGAGATAGTGGCGTACATACTCCTCCACCAAAGCGTTGTTTTTCTGATTATCGCGATCGTTGTAGGCTTTTTCGAGTTGTGCCAAAAGGTTTGTTTTGGCCCTTTCCAACTCAGCAGCTGTAAAACCAAAACGTTTCACTTTTTCGGCTTCGAGCAACAACGCCATCAATCCCTCAGCTTCGCGGCCTTCGTGCGGAATAGCAATCATTTTAAAAGCGTCGGTCGATTTTACCAACTCGCCATAAAAAGCAAAACCAGCCACAAAGGGTGCATTGGCTTGTTGTGTAATTTCCTGAAAACGCTCACTCATCATAGCCGACACAAGATTGTTCACCAATCCTTGTGCATAACCCGCCATCGAAAGTTTCAATTCGTCGGGCATTTTGTCGTGTTTGTATTCCAACTCAATGCGTGTAAAGCGTGCTTCGGCATCGGTTACAAAAGCTACGATAGGCTCCACATTTTTAGCAATAGGAAAAATAGGACGCTCGCCAGCATTTGCTTTGGCAGGTATGTCGGCAAACATAGCTTTAATTTTAGCCTCTACTTTGTCCACATCCACATCGCCCACCACTAGTATGGCTTGCAAATCGGGGCGATACCATTTGTTATAAAAATCGCGCAAAGTTTGGTGCGTAAAGTTATTGATTACAGCTGTGTCGCCAATAACATCGCGTTTGGCATATTGCGAGCCAGGGTATTTTTGAAAGTTGGCCGCTTTCCACATACGGCGTTCGGCACCAGCACCTGTGCGCCACTCTTCGCGAATCACACCACGTTCGGCATCAATTTCGTCGCCTTCGAGCAAAATAAAACTCGACCAATCGTGCAATACGAGCAATGCGCTATCCACCACCGATTCGCGTGCTGTAGGTACATCGGAAAGGTTGTACACAGTTTCGTCGAGCGAAGTATAAGCATTGATATTAGCACCAAATTTCACTCCAATGGATTCGAAATAATTAATAATTCCCTTTCCGGGGAAATTTTTAGTGCCATTAAATGCCATGTGTTCGAGAAAGTGCGCCAATCCGTTTTGGTCATCGTTTTCGAGCGTAGCACCCACATTTTGAGCAATGTAAAACTCAGCCCGTCCTTTAGGTTGTTGGTTATGACGAATATAATACGTCATACCATTGTCGAGTTTACCGTAGCGCACTTTGGGGTCGATAGGTACTGGTGGCATTTGTTGAGCCATCAGGTGTGTCATTGCTAAGGTAAGCAACAACAAGATAGTTAGTTTTAGCTTTTTCATTTTTACTTTGATATTTATTATTTAAAAGTGTAATCATATCGCTTGTCAGAAGTCAATGTTTCAGCACAAAACAGCCATTGCAAAACAAAATAGCACTATGCTAAGCACGCAATAGCCGAAGCAAGAACTATAAAAAATTCGAAATGCAAACTATTTGCACGACAAGAAATGCAAAGTAAAGTAATTTTTTACTAATAACAAAATTTTTTTATCGTTTTACGATAAATTTATATTAAAAGTGAGCAATACTCAACATTTATGACTATATAAATATATGCATTTGGGTTCGAATACAATTTATAATATCACCCATCTTTAAAAAATTACTAATCATAAATTCACTCAACTCTTATTTTTTATTTCTCATTTTTCATTTTTCATCCCTCAATTTTCATCCCTCATTTTTATATATTTGGGCGTGCCCCTTACGGGTCGGGCTTTCGGCACTAACACCGCTCTCGGTCCTCACACATCAAATATGCGGTGTAAATGTGCCTCTATCCCTCACGCATCGCTACTCGAAGTGGCTGCGGGTTATTGTGAAATAATTGCTACTTAGCTCATCATGCCATTCAAATATATTTACAATGAAACATACTCGATAACCTAAGAAAAAAATATTCTATTTCGACCCTAAATACAACAGCACCATGCCTAAAATAACCCCAAAAAGATCGATAATTTTGAATTTCATATTTTTATCGCGCAGTACCAAACCACCATACAAAAATGGCACAATTACACCAGCGCGACGAATTGTTGATAGTACCGAAATCATAGAACCAGGAAGGCTTAAAGCGTAAAAATACACAAAATCGGCTGCCACCAAAAATAGCGAAATGTAAAAAATGCTCCATCGGAACTGAAAAGTAGTGGTTTGATGGCGTGTGGGGTACCACAAAAATGCAGTAATGGCCAACATTATAAGGCCTTGATACCATGTGTAGTAAACCTGCACAGCCATATGGTTGTAGTGCGCCAATAAATATTTGTCGTACAAACCGCTAATGGCGCCTGTAAAAGTAGCCAACATAATAAACCACAACCACTTGTTACTACGTATATTAAGTCCTTCTTTTTTGCCCACATACGAAAACATAAAAAACGAAATGAGCGTAACCACCACACCCAAGCTTTGCATAAGGTTGAGGCGCTCACCAAATATGAGCACACCACCCAACACTACCCACATGGGCTGCGTGGCTTTAATGGGCGAGGCTATGGTAATGGGCAAATGCTTGATGGCGAAATAGGCAAAAAGCCACGACGAAAGCACAATAATGGCTTTGAGCACAAGGAACATATGTGTGCGAAAATCGACTTCGGGCACAAAGAAAACACTGCCGGTGAGAGCGCCATTTTGCGACAGAAAAAAGAAAGGCGCCAATCCCACCGACGAGATAAGCACCGAACACAAAAGCACAGGTATAACGGCATTGGAAGTGAGCGACACTTTTTTGCTAACATCGTAGGCGCCCAACAAAAGTGCCGATAAAAATCCTAATAATAACCACATATTTTTAAAAATGAAGAATGAAAAATGAAAAATGAAGAATGAAAAATGACCCGATAAATATTGGGATGTAATTGAGAATATGAACAACATTAAACCTGCGTTTAATTGCGTTGCAAAAGTACATATTTTTAGTAAATGCTACAATTAAAATGCTAAGTTTATTATGGTGTATTTACTTAACTATCGGCCATTTTTAAAGGAAGAGTTATTGAGGAATTGAGATTGCTACGAAGGGAATAGTTTGGGTAAGGCCTTTCTATGTCGAAATTATAAAACAATGACATACTATTGTATCCGTTAAAGTAAATAATCGATATATTGAGATACTATTATATTCGATTGCAAAGATACAATTTTATGACTGAATAAGAAAACAATGCAGCAAAAACCTGTTCTTTTTTAAAACACGTCGAAATTTTAATGCATAAACAATATATTGAAAACTACCTTTGATACTGTAAAAACATATTCAAGTATAGATTTGGGCATCTCACACAAAAACATCTTCGGGATACACAATATCTACCAAATACAAACCGTGAGCGGGTACTGAGGCGCCAGCTTGGCAACGGTTTTTGGCTTGTATTACTTGCTCGAATTGCTCTACTGTAAGTTTGGCGCGCCCTACATCGAAAAGTGTGCCAACAATGGCGCGCACCATATTGCGCAAAAAGCGGTCGGCCTCGATGCTGAAATACCAACGATGCGCATCGATTTGATGCCATTGTGCCGATTTCACATCGCAGTTATTGGTTTTTACATCGGTGTGCAGTTTGCTAAAACTAGTAAAATCGGTGTAGTGCAAAAGTTTTTCGGCGGCAATGTTCATGGCTGCAAAATCGAGCGGATTGGGCATGCGCACAGCCAAATCTTTCAGAAAAACATCTTTTTGTGTAACAATATGATATTCGTACCTGCGACTTATGGCATCGAAGCGGGCGTGTGCATCGGGCTGCACTTCGAGCACTTTGCTACATGCTATGTCGTGCGGCAACATACTGTTGAGTTTTATCACAAAAGCGGGGTCGGCCACAAAGCTATTTTCGGTTTCGAAATGCGCCACCATGGTTTTGGCATGCACACCCGTATCGGTGCGACCAGCGCCTGTGAGCTCGGTTTCGGCGCGCAAAATGGTGGACACACAACGCATGAGCACCTCTTGTACCGAGATGCCGTTGGGCTGCATTTGCCATCCGTGATAGGCCTTGCCATTGTACGAAAAATATAGGAAGTATCGTTTTTTCACGCTGCAAAATTACATTTTTTGTTTTACAATACAAATTTTTTGTTGGTGGATGGTGATTGTTTGCAAAGGAAAAAACATATTGAGGAGAAATTGAATTGCAAAGAAAGCAACATTAATTTATACGCCAGCAGCGACATTTACATTACAGTGCTATTAATTTTTATTTGAACTACATGGCTCAAAAAGAATTATTGTTAACTTTTACAGTCATTTCGAAAAAAACGTATTCGATTAATACTAACGATATTTAGTATCATCAATTATGACAATAACAGTAGCGGCTTATATTTTTCTATCCTTAATCGGAATAGTAATCATTTTTCAATTTTGTTTGATTGCAGGTTTACCGTGGGGCGCAGCTTCGATGGGAGGTAAATATCCAGGCAAATATCCGCCCAAATTGAGGGTTGTTGCCTTTATAAATATTCTGATTTTAAGTTTTATCGCGTCGATTGTTGCTGCAAAAGCAAATTTATTTTTGACAGAAATGACTCCTTTTGCGCAAAAAGCCATTTGGGGAGTAGTTGCATTTTTCGTGTTAAGCACCATTTTAAACACCATTACGCCCAGTAAGATAGAGCGTATTTGGGCTCCTGTTGCACTCATTGCCTTAATCACAAGTATTATTGTTGCTTTGGGATAAATAGCAACGGCGTATTTCGTTGTGCTACAATTTATAGACACAACGAAATACGCCATTGACAATAATAATTCTATCGTTTTACTAATTTTACAAAATGACTTTGCCCATCCACCACTATGCGTGCCAAATAAACGCCACTTTGCATTTGTGTAGCATTCCAATTAAAATTATGCGTGCCTGCATGCAACATACCGTTGTGTAAATGCTGCACATGTCGGCCATCGACACCAAAAACATCAACCGATGCAAGTGCTGCTGCTTGAAGCGTTAATTTTAGTGTAAGCTCGCCAACAAAGGGATTGGGATAAGCCTCAACCACAAAGGCTCGAGCAAAATCAACCTCCACACTGTTGGGATGCAAAATAACATACGAAGCTTCGGTAATGGCCGACCACTCGCTACCGTTTTTTGTACGTGCTTTCACTTGCAAATTACGATCGATAGGCAAAGCTGTGCTGTATATTTTGGCCGTTGCGGCAATAGCACCACTAATGTTTTGACGCGGGTCGCTACCGTCGACACTGTAATATACACTACCTCCTACCCCACTTATGCTTAACTGAATGGGGGCTTGATATGTACCACCAACATGCGAAAAGATAGGCGCATCGAAAGCAGGATATAAGCCTGCTTCGCGCAGTTGCGACAACAAAACATCGCTCCGTTGCGGGAAATAATTGTTCAGCAAATCGGCCTTGCGTGGCAACCAATGTTCGTTTTTGGTATAGGGTAAAAATGGCGCATACCAATCGCTCCAGCGTGCCGACTCGGCTATGATGGCCATTTCAATTTCGGCAGCGAGCTTATTGTAACGCTTTATGTTTTCGTCTGGTGTGAGTGCACCGCCTGCATCGATGAGTAGTTTTTTCACCCTATCGGCCATGCGTACTTTGAAGTCGGCATTTTTTTTAAGGTGCTGCATAAATGCGGTGGGATTGCCCGCCGTACCAGTCATAATTTTGTTATCGGTGAGCGAAAGCATAGAGGTTTCGGCATCCCAACTAAAAAAGCGAAAGCCCTCGCTATTGCGCACCCTATTGCGGGCCACTGTCCAGTTGTTTTTGTCCCAATCGCCATTGCCAATGTAATAATTCACCAACATATAATCGATGTAATTATCCACATCCAACAAATTAGCAAAAGCTGGATTTATCGATCCATCGGGGTTGCGACCTTGAATTTTTTGGTAGTTTTCGTTGCTTGTAACATTTGTAATCTGACTCTTCAATGCATTCCAAGCCACCATAGTACCATCGGTAGGCACGGTGGTTTGCTGCTCTTTTACAACATCATAATCCTCCTCGTCGCCACCAAAATATGTTTCGAAAAAGTCTTTATCGTACTTTTCCGAGATATTGTACATGCCCCAATACAAACCATTGATGTACAAATGCACAAAACGTTCGTGTGCCGAAACATGCCCCATGGCTTGCTGTGTGTTTTTGGCCCATGAGTCCTGAATGTATTGTGCCATTGTTTGCTGGTGAGCGTCATTTTTGGTCCAGGTATAATTGTATCCTGCCCTAAACACCAAAGCATTGAACTCGTTGGTGGCCGTTTTTTCATCGAAAAGATTGAATTTGAGTTTCGAAGGACCATAAGCCGACATGAAAGTAACCCCAAAGCCATGTTTCGGACTATTGGACGGATTGCGACTATTGCCACCATGCAGTTTGAGGCGACAATTAAGTTGGAAATCGAGTCCTGTTTTTGGGTCGAAATACTCCAAGGAGGTTGGGCGCACCCAATCGGTACCAACGGCCGACGGCCTGCCTGTATAAATATAAATACCGCCATTTTCGGCATCCTGTTTATCCGAAAACAAATAATCGATATTCGTCACAATGTTTACACTGGGCAACGACAGCAAGGCTTCCTCCATACTATTTTTGTAATCGGCATGCTGCGTAACTCGGCTATCCATGCCATAATCGGCGGTGATATTGGTTGTGCTTTTCTCTTGTTTCCAATTGCTTGGGTAACCTGCTGGGTTGTTAGGCTGCGCAATAATATTACTTATGAACATATAACTGTTGGTCACAATTTCGCTGTACACACCTTCATCATTCATTGTAATGGCACTCACTACAGTTGTTTTATTTATTGTGAGTGGCGATGTATACAATTGTGCATTGTTGGCATTGGGGCGCGTACCATCGAGGGTGTAATATATTTTTGCCCCAGCATCGGGCACCGTAAGTGTAAGGGCGAAACTAGCATTGTAGAAACCGCGTTTTGCACTAAAAACAGGCGCAAAAGGCATGCTACCCGCCACATTGGCCGCACCTGGTGTGGGTGTAGTAAAATACACATATTGTCCACCAAACAAACCATACGACACATTGCTGCGTTGCGCGGGAAAGGTTGGACTGTAATGGTGCGACAGTGTTCCATCGGGTTCGTACAAACCCAAATATTCGCCCGAGCCCGATAATTTGAAATTGGTGTGCAAAGCAGCATTGGCAGCCGAACGATTTTTGTCGGTTGCAAAAATGAGCAAATAAGCACCTTTGGGTAAATTCACATCCGGAAAAACCCATTTTGTAGGCCTCGTTTCGTCATCGGTAATACCCCAACCTGCCAGGCTTATGTCCTCGTCTGATATATTGTACAACTCAATCCAATCTGATTGCTCGCCATCCTCATCGCGCAAACCCGAGGTATTTTGCGCCAAAAACTCATTGATAATAACCCTTTGCGACATAGCCAACAAAGGAATTAAAAACAAAATTGATAATAATAATTTACGCATCGTGATATTTTGTATTAGATATTTATTTATAGCCCCCAAACCCCCTAAAGGATAGCCCCCAAACCCCCTAAAGGGGGCTTTAAGAGAGCAGCACTAGTACATACAAAAGCACCGATTATTAAAACATTTGAATGCTCTATAAACGTTATTGTTTGCACAATGTCACAGCCCCTACCGATAACAATCGGTACAAACAGGGGGTTGGGGGCAAATTCTTCAATCCCGATAGCGATCGGGACAAATCTTCAAAT
>CAZEVV010000039.1:9377-17413 GCA_964515675.1 uncultured Paludibacter sp.
ACTGTCACAGCACCTACCGATAGCAATCGGTACAAGCAAGGGATTGGGCGCAAATCTTCAAATCCCTCAATCCCGATAGCGATCGGGACAAATCTTCAATCCCGATAGCGATCGGGACAAATCTTCAAATCTTCAAATCTTCAAACTTTTCGAAATCTTCAAATTCTTCGAATTATTGAACCTCCAACGATTCAAATGTCAACCCTTCAAGGCCGCTGCCCGAAAGTACTACTTTGTAATTGCCTGCATTGATATAAGTGCCTGTTGTTGTGCTTATCAGTTTCCATTTGGCTTGCGACTCGCTGAAAGTGATATTATCGTCGCGCAACACAACGCCATTCGAAGCTATCAGTTTGAGATTTAAAACCAAGGGCTTGCCTGTAATGTTCATATAATTGAAACGCAAAGCATAAATTTGCGCTAAACCTGTAGATATGTTCCACTCAATGCTATGGTTACCTTTGCCCAAAAGTCGCGCGCCATCTTTGTTGCGAACAACTGTTTTATCCCATTTACCTGAAATTTTTGCTTTTATGGCCTGATAAAATACGCCTACACGTGCATTTTGGTCTTCGGGCAACATTTCGCGTGGTGTTTTGTCCATCACCTGTTTGTTGGCTTTGTCCCACGACCAATCGCTTTGTTGCGGAACAGCCACCCGCACAGCAGCATCGGTAGTAGCAATGGCAATGGCCGAAAGCACCGCCTGACCGGCCTTCACTTCGGGGAAATCAATCAGCAACTCACCGCCTTTTACATCGGCATAAACCACTTTTTTGAGTGCAGCATCGTGCCCCACTTCTGCCCAAATGTCCAAATCATCGATAAGCGTTTGTCCATTCACCGCAACATCGAAAATGCGCAAGCCTTCCATGTCGGTTTTGGCACTTCCGCCTGTGCCATGCCATGGCTCAACAAAATATAGTTCGATGCGGTAACGCCCATCGGGTACCGGAAATTTGAATTGCAACTTATGGCGCCCAAAACGGAAATGCTGCAACAACGACCAATCGCGCGTGCCTTTTATGGGGTCGTGCGTAAGGCGCTGACTCGCCTGCAAGGGGTTTAGCTCGGGAAAATCGGCTGCCCACGAACGCGAGAATGTTGTATCATCCTTCAACCAATGCTGACCAAAAACGTCGGTATAAGCATCGCCCCCACAATTGAGGCGATACAAATAATTGTAGGTTTTATCGCCCTTCAAAATATCACTAGCCTCTTTGTGCAACAGTTCAAAACTGGGCGCTTGCTCCAAATTATTGAGCACAATCACATCTTCGGCCACTGCTTTGCCCTTGTAATAACCCACAGCGCGCAACACATTGTAACGTATATCGCGGTTTTCCCATGTAAAATGAGTACCTATGCCATTGTGCTTTTTTACACCCAAATACATTTTATCGGCCGCATCGTTGTACAATTTCACACTGTCGCAATTGCTATACACCTCGATGGTGGCACGGCGGCGCTGCTCAAACCTATTGGGCCAGGTGTGCGACACAATATATACCATAGGGTCGGTGACAGCAGGCATATAATTGGCCCTATACATATAAAATGCATCGGTGGGCTCTTCCCAAGGCGATACAAGTCCTTTGTAATTGAATGGCCCTGACTTATCAATCAATCGGTGCATATCGTCGGGGTGACGGCGGCCGGGATTGTCGTGCGAACTGTAAATCCACTGAAACTGACCCGCCACACTATCGCGCACCGACTCGGCCAAACGAATTTTTGTTTCTAAAATATAAGTAGCACGCGTCTCGGTCCATGCCCCATTGATATCGAATTTGCCAGGCTCGGCATGGAAACCCAAACTGCGCCACGCACCATATTCGCCATTGAGCAACTGATTGGGTTGTGCCAACTCGCGCCCATAATTGTACAAATTGCCGCCATAAGTGCCGCTCCAATTTTGCACCACATTCCAGTCGGTTCCTTCGCCACCATTACAGGTCGATATCACACGCATATTGCGCGCCGTGGGGTCCATTTCTCGAATAATTTCGCTGCATTCCTCGGCAAAATCTTTGGGCAACGAGCTTTCGTTTTGCAAGCCCCACATTACCACCGAGGGCGAGTTGCGGCGCTCCTTTACCCATTGACGCAAAAGGGTTTTGAAATTCTCTCTAAATTCGGGGGTGTCGTACCATATGCGCGCCGACATTTGTGTCCAAAACAATATACCGCGCTCATCAAACAAGCGACCATAATCGAGGTGGTGCGGCTGGTGGGCATCGCGAAATGCGTTGAAACCAGCAAGTTGAAATTGCTTTACGCGCGACAAAACCTGCTCTTTGCTAAAAGCATGCGACTGCCCATACATATGCTCGTACTCGCAAATGCCGTTGATAAATACATGTTTTCCATTTAAATAAAATCGACCATCGCCATTTGTGCGTTTCACCGGCCAACTGATGGTGCGCACACCAAAGGGCGTGTTTATCTCGTCGGTGGTAACATTGTCGCCACGTTTTATCATGGTGGCCAACTGGTACAAATAGGGTTTTTCGATGCTCCAAAGTATGGGGTTGCTTATGCTTGCCGACTGATGCACGGTGCGCATTTCGCCAGGTTTTAAGCTTATTTTCAATGGCAAACGAAACACGCCAATGCCCTCGGAATTATTGAGTTTATTCACCAATTCTACTTCAACACTTTGGTTCGAATAATTCTTAATTTCGGTATCAATAAAAATACTATCGGCCGCATCGTTGTGCCAAATGTGTACGCCAAAGGGTTCGATGCGCACTTTGTCGGTAACTTCGAGCACCACAGGCCTGAAAATACCCAAAGGCTGCGAGCCCTCGCTAAATCCCCATTCCGACGAGCATCCACCGCATACCCACGGCATGTCCGATATCATCTCGGGATGCTCGGCCATCACCTTCAACACATTGTTTTGCCCTGGCTTTATGTCGTTGCTAACATCGAGCGTAAAAGTAGTGCGACCGCCCAATATGCGCCCATACGATTTGCCATTCAACCACACATGCGCGTAAGTACCCACGCCTTCGAAACGTATAAAATACTGCTTTTCGCCCTCCAACTTTGGCGCAACAAATTGTTTTTCGTACCATGCATTGCCATGCAAATTGCCATGGGTCAGTTGTCGGTATCCATAATAATCGTCCCAATTGTGAGGTATATTCACACTTATAGTATCTTTGTCCATCCATGTTTTCCAGTTTTTGTCGAGCTGCATATGCGTGCGACGCTCTTTTATCTCGGGTGCTGGAAAGCGCAATGCCGACCGCCCCATGGGTTTGCTTGTGGCCACGGCTATCGACCGCTGATCGTATTTATTTACAGCGCAATAAAAATGATACACCACACCTTCGTGCTTCACCACATAGCTTTTGTGCGCAAACAAATCGTCGTACGATTTCGACGGCACTATCAAATCCTCACCTTTCCAGTCGGTCCAGTTTACTAAATCGTAGCTGCAAGCAAAGGTATTAAAAGCCTTGTAGGGCCTATCCTCGCGAAAAGCCGAAAAATAAAACATCACATACACATCGCCAATTTTCTGAATATGGGCATCGCCCGTAATGCCCTCTTCGTGCGTAAACACAGGATTGCCCGCATAACGCTTCCAGTTTTTCATGTCTTTGGACAGTGCAATACCAATACGCTCGGCCTTCACATTGGTTTCGGGGTGACGGCCACCGGCATTGTAAAACATTACAAACGGATAGCCCAAAGTCTTGTCCTTGTCCCAATATACTGTGCTTTTGTATTGTGTAATGTTTTCGAACCACTGCCCGTTTTTGTCCTCGGGTGTCATTATTGCCTTGGGCAACGATACCCACTCAATGGCTTTGGTGAGTTGCTTTTGTGGCGTATGTGCCAATCCAATTTTTAGCGGCCCTGTTTCGTAGCCAGTATTTTCGCCGCCTATGTAGGTCATCCAATATTTCTTTTTGTAAGGCAATAGTTCGTAGCTGCCACCAAACGCCATGTCGGGCAATGCCGGAAAGCCACCCCGCTGATTGGCATCCCAAAACCCATCGCGAAACGACAAAATGCGCCCTTTCACCTCCCAATCCAACAAATTATCGCTCTCGGCCAACCATGTTTCGTAGCCACGGCCATCGCGCCCCGTTTTTCCGTCATACACTAAATACGTCATGTACCACTTACCCTCTTTCCGAAACACCGTTGGGCAGTCCATTTTGTAGTTATTGGTGCTAGGTGCCAACACCAAACCATACTTATAAGGTGTTTGAATTTGCTCAAAAATCGCTGTCATTTTCTCGTGGCTCACCGTTTTTTGCGCATTCAAAAACACACTTGCCAGCAAGCACAACAATACAATAGATAGATTACGAAACGTCATTATTATTTAATTTTCAATTTATGCAAAATAAACAGCAAAAAAACAAGCCCCAAAAGCTTTATTTGCGTAAAACAATGACGTGATTTAGGGCCATTTTGTACCCTTGTGCAAAGCATAGCAAAAAGCATAAGAGCAAGAACATCGAAAAACAAACAAAAAGCGCACGCAACAAAAATCCCTATGTCCTAAATCGACCCCAAGCTGTCCTCAATCGCACACTTTCACTGCGTTAACGCACTCCCGCACTGCGATCGTTAACACTTTCAGTGCGATCGTTAACACTTAGTGTGCGCTCATTAACACTTACACTACATTATTTAACTACTATTGTCAAATGTCGCACACTTTCACTGCGTGCGTTAACACTTGGACTGCGATAGTTAACACTTACACTGCGATATTTAACTTCTATTGTCAAATGTCGCACACGCACACTGCGATTATTAACACTTACATTAAAATATTTAACAACTATACTGCATCACTTCACTGCCGCTGTAAAAAACAACAACTCCCCTTTGCATGCACGCACACTTTTACTGAATAAATTCAATGCCGCCGCAACATCACGCACTCCGGCACTCAAAACAGCACACAGCAAAATCGACCACTGCACAGCAAAACTACACGCCCGCAATGCACAACTGCGATAGCTCATTAAAAATGTGCGAAAAGGGGGTTTTGAATATTGGAATAATAAGTATGGAATAAAAAAAAGGTACTGAACAGAATTGTTTCAGCAAAGATTTAAACTTCAAACACAAAAAATCGGCAGCAAACAGCAAAACAAATTGCTACTCACTGCCGAAATTCATTCCCATTAAAGGCTCAAAAACAACACACTAAACCAGTTCTGATTTTGCTGCTGCGCTTCTGCCATTGCCTTTAAACAATTTACCCAACTCGTCCACAATGGCATCCATACCTGGCTCACGCATTTTGGCGGCCATTTTCGATTTCATGTACACAAAGCGAGCCACTTCATAAGCTTCGGCACCAGCCAATTGTTTCGTGTCGGTCACCATCTCGAGCAATTGCTTGAGTTCATTTTCAACAGTCGACAGTAAATTATACAATTCAAGGTCGGCTTTTGCATTATTCACCAAAGCATCGCCAGGGTTAATGGCTGCATTACGCGTTGCAAAATCGCAAGCTTTTTCGGTAAATGGTCGGCGTCCATCATCCATTTGCTGGATGTCTCTTTTTTCGGCGTCGGTAACTTTAATCAAGAAAGGCATTAGCTTACGCGCATCGTCAACGGCTTTAAGCACTTGGTTTTTTAGCTCTGTATCGAGCACTACATTAATCCTGTTTTCCATAAAAAATATTTGTTATTAGTTTAAAATAAAAAAAACACCGTTACACAATGCAAAAGCATCGCGCAACGGCTTTGAGTATGTTGTATTACAAACGAGCATAAAAAAAACGAATAAACGGTTATTATTTCTTTTTGTTTGTAGAACCGTTATTCGCATGTGAGTAAACAGAGTAACATTGTCATAATTAACAGTTCAACGGCTGCAAATATAAAGCATGTTTTTGAATTACGCAATAGTTTAACAAAAAAAATAATGCCACGTACCGAAAAAATTTTCCGTACGTAGCATTCATTCTTTTAAATACTTAGCTTCAACTCTCCTACCGCAGCACACGCAGCAAAAACCTCACTACAAAGCCTGCCAACAAAAGTCCAAAACCCGAAACAATTACCATAAATGGCAACGACACCGACATTACAACACAACCCACCAAACCCAACCACGGCACTATTCGCCCGTAAATTTGTTCGGCCTGTGGCTGGCGCAATGCAGCTACATTCGCTATGCTATAATAAAGTAAAATGGTGAAAGTGGCCGTGCGCACCACAAACTGAAACGACCCAAAAACAGTAATCAGCAACACAACAGTAGCCGTAAAAACTATCGCAACATGTGGCACATAAGTCCGTTTGTGTATCAATTCAAAAAAATGTGGCAAATCGTTGCGCCTCCCCATGGCCAGTAGCATGCGACTTATGCCCATAATCTGACTCAGCAGTACGCCCAACATAGCGGTCGATGCTCCAAGCGTTATCACCAACGACATACCTGGTGCTGCCATAGCATTGGCCGCCAGCTGCAAAGGCGAGCTCGTGCCAGCCATGGCCGGCGCACCCAAAACACCCAAAGCCACCACCGACACTGCGGCATACAACACTATCGCCACAGCAATGGTAATAATTATGGCGCGCGGAATGGTTTTGCGGGGCTCGCGCACCTCTTCGGCCAATGTGGCAATACGTGCATAACCCGTAAATGCGAAAAACAAAATGGCGGCCGACTCGGCTATTCCCTTAAATCCATAAGGTGCAAAGGGCGTGTAATTCGACACTTGCACCGACGAAAAACCACCCAACACAAAATACAACAACGACAAAAGGGTGATAATCACTATCGTAATATTCACAAAACCAGCCTTTTGTATACCCCACAAATTGGCCACCGTAAGCAGCACAATGGCCGAAACCGAATAAACCATG
The DNA here is from genome assembly GCA_964515675.1 of uncultured Paludibacter sp. GTDB lineage: Bacteria > Bacteroidota > Bacteroidia > Bacteroidales > Paludibacteraceae > Paludibacter. The sequence goes on from CAZEVV010000039.1 coordinate 16,235, forward strand.
GGCGAAAAATAAGGCAATAATTGATGAAAATAACTCCCAAAACCAATGGCCACAATGCCCGCTGCCGATAACTTACTCAACACAAACATCCAACCTGCCGAAAATCCCAGCGCCGGATTCAACAACCGATAGCCATACTCGTACGTGCCACCCGACTGTGGATAAACCGCCGCCAACTGCGCCGAACTCAATGCATTGAACGAAGCAACTATGCCTGCTATCATCAATCCAACAATAAACGAAGGGCCCGACACACCCGCAGCAACACCCGTCACCACAAATATCCCAGCCCCAATTATTGCACCCAAACCCACTGCTACAGCATCTTTCAATCCCAATACACGTTGTAATTTCGCTTCTGCCATCTATAAAAATTTTTAATTCATAAATTTATTTCACTAAAAACACAACAACCAAACATAGGGTGAATGTTCATGTAGCTCAAAAAATGTAATACAATTGAAATAGAATATTTCTTGTATCGTGCCTGTCTCACGAGGTACGAGGGAGGTTTCGTGTTTTGCGTTTCGAAAGCATTTCTACTACTCAAAACTGCAAACTTCTTACTCCCCCATGGGGGTTGGGGGGCTTCTTTTTGGGCGTGCCCCTCGGAATACTCGGGTCGGGCTTTCGGCACGGCATCCACAAAGCCACCACCTGCTAGTGCGGATTTGCAATCCGTGCTCCCTATCGGGGGCACAAATTGCAATCCGCACCAGCCGCAGGTGGTAGCTTTGTGGCTGACAGAGAGTGCCTCTATCCCTCACGCAGCGCGACCCGAAGTGCCACCACAATGTACAAAAGTAACCGTTAGCACAAAACGGTGATTAGTATGTTAAGTTATACTCAAATTGCAATCAAAACTGCAAATTTCTTACTCCCCCATGGGGTTTACATCATGACGTAGGAGGGATGATTGGGGGGCTACGCTTCCGCCAACAAATCGCGTGCATTTACCAATGCGGCATCAGTCACGTTTTTGCCGCTAAGCATTTGCGCAATTTCTTGTATGCGTTCGGGGGCGCTCAGTTGCACTATGCGGGTTTCGGTTTGTACGCCTTCGTCGGTTTTGTACACCTTGTAGTGCAACCTACCTTTCGATGCTATCTGTGGCAAATGGGTAATTGTAATTACTTGCATGGCTGTGCCCATTTCGCGCATTATTTGTGCCATGCGGTG
>CAZEVV010000040.1:0-5903 GCA_964515675.1 uncultured Paludibacter sp.
ATATCCAAAAATTTGCATATATGGCCTATGTAATATTGTTTTACATGGGCTTAGCCGGTTTAGTATTGTGGTACTACAACCGTAGAATACTAAAAATAAAGCAAAAAAATGGGTTTACACTCAAATTTCAATACCTTTTTATATCATTATTAATCATCAGTTTTGTATCAATATTTTTTGTATCGATCAATTATTTTAAATTAAAAAACGAAAAACAACAACTCGATGCCATACAACAGAAAAAACGATATATCCAAAAAGCATTGCAGGATATGTACTATTGGTCGCAGGATTTGAGTAGCATCGACCGTCAAGCATTGAATCTCGATTTGCAAGAATTATCATACATTTACGAAACCGACATACATGTTTACGACAATTTTGGGGTTTTGGTGGGTAGTTCGCAGCCTTTAATTTTTAGCAAAAACTTACTTAGTAACTTAATAGCGCCCCTACCCTATTTTGGCGAAAGTTCCGATGTGTTTCAGTACGAAAAAATAGCCGAATTGCAGTACCTTAATGCATATGTCGATTTTGTGAATGGCGATTTCATGCAACTGGGTTTTATAGCAGTTCCACAATTTTTGAGCGAGGAAATGAATCGTTCAGAGATTGAAAGTTTCATAGCTGTAATTGCACACATATACCTTATAATCACACTATTGGTAATTGTTCTTAGTCTGATTATTGGACAGCAACTGTCGGCACCACTCAATTTGATTTCGCAAAAGCTAAAGCAAATGAATTACGGTAAGCGCAACGAAAAAATTGAATATAAATACAGAGATGAAATTGGCGAATTGGTAGAACAATACAACAGAACCATCGAGGCACTCGAAGATAGTGCCAACAAACTGGCTCAAACAGAGCGCGAAACTGCATGGAAAACCATGGCGCGACAAATTGCACATGAGATAAATAATCCGCTCACACCAATGAAACTAACGATACAACAATTGCAACGCACTAAGCACTTGAATGACGAGCGCTTCGACGACTATTTCGAAAAATCGACCAAAACATTGATTGAGCAAATAAATAATCTTTCGCGCATTGCCGGAACGTTTTCGAACTTTGCACGAATGCCCGAAGCACAACTCACCGAGTTTGATATAGCCGAAAAATTATCGCTCACAGTGGCTTTGTTTGCGAGTAACAACGAAAACATTAGCATACATTACAGCGGGCCGAATGCCAATGTAATAATTGTTGCCGATGTTGAACAGATGATTCAGGTTTTCAACAATTTACTTAAAAATGCACTTCAAGCCATACCCGAAAACAAAAAAGGCATTATCAATGTAGGTTTAGAAATTATTGAAAATAATACAAACAAAAACAAAATAAAAATTTCGATAAGCGACAATGGTGTTGGTATGAGTAGCGAAGTAGAAGAAAAACTATTTAGTCCGAATTTTAGCACAAAAAGCACAGGCATGGGATTAGGACTAAGCATAAGCAAAAATATTGTTGAAACCTTGGGCGGAAAAATAACTTACACGACACAGCAAGGCGAAGGAACAACATTTAGCATCGAATTATAGTTATTTTTACAAAAACATTGAAATCGCTATAGCAATTCAATTATATTTAATATATTTGCAGATATTTTTATTAACTGATTAACAAACGTATGACACTGAAAAAGGAATAAAAACTAAACTATATAAAAACTTTAGATTATGATGCACTTTAAACGAATTAAAACAGTTGACAATGAAATTTTCGAAAGTATAAATCTGCTTTACGAATACGCTTTTCCACACCACGAACGCCGTAGTCGTGATGCATTTGAACAACTGACATTACACGAAGAAAGTTTCGTATGTAATGCCATATTCGACGAAAATCAGCAAGTTGGATTTATTAATTTTTGGAGGCTCGATGGATTTATTTTTGTGGAGCATTTTGCTATTAATGAGGAGTTTCGCGACCGAAAACTTGGCGCATCAACAATGAAATATCTTATGCAAATGGCCGTTGAGCCAATTGTTTTGGAGGTAGAAATGCCGCATTCGAACGACGCTAGTAGAAGAATTCATTTTTACGAAAGACTTGGATTTTATGTACTGTCCGACTTTTACGTGCAACCACCTTATCACAGCACCGATTTCCCAACACCAATGTTAATTATGAGCAATAACTATCAGTATTGCAAAAAACATTTTCATGCTGTGAAAGAAAAAATATACACTAAAGTATATCACTTCAAAACAGCATAAAACGTTCATTTGCTAGTGTTTATAAAGGACATATACATTCGAAAGAAAGTAATTGCTGAATAAATAACTGAGCGATAAACTAATCATTATAAAATTTAAAACGCATAGATAAATGTCATTAAACTGCATAATTCTGCAATATTTTTAGTAAATTTGCCGTTCAAACTAATTTTTTTCAAAAAATGACAAGAAAATACTCAAAAGCAATATTATTGTTCGTGTTATTATTCACGTTTCAGGAGTTTTTTGCAAATAACAAGCCCAAACCCATTCAACTAGACTTAGGTGGTGAGTTTTTTGCGCAACAGAGTTTGCAAAACAATGAGAGTTTAATTGGTTTAGCAGCAATAATGGTTGATGTAGATTTGTATTTGAACGAAAAACTTACAGGTTTTGCAGCCTTCCATTTCGATTCGAGCCCGTGGCATTCGTTTCTTAACCGCTCATACAATTATAACGAAACTGATGAATATGACATATCATTACATGTTGAGGAATTTCATATGCAATGGCAAGCCACAAAAATTATCTCGTTAAAAGTAGGTAGACGCTATGCAGGTATTTCGGCAGTAAATGCAATGCACTTGGCCGATTTCGATTTCTCGACAAAGCCGCGCATATTTACAATGTATTATGGCGACAATCATGGCTTAGCCATCGACGGCCTGAGTTTAAAGTTAGAGCAAAGCTTTGGTAATTCGAACATTAGCCTCGAAAACGAATGGGGCAAAAATAGCATTCATCGCAATACAGGACAATTGAGTTCAACTTTGCGCTATCAATACGAAAACGATAAAAATATTATTGATGCAAGAATTTACGGTTATTTCGATTATCAAAATGCCCCTGAAAACAAGTTGTTAAATCTTTTCGATGCTGCTGATTACTATTCATTGCAACCTAGTAATGCCTTCGAAATGAATGCTAAAGGAGCTTCGTTGAGTTACAATTACATACTTAGCGATCAGAAAAACCTTTTGCTACATGCCGAACTTATGACGCGCGAAATAGGCAAAAAGAGTTATATGGGTGGTTTTGCTTACCTACAAGCACAGTTTTCCGAAAAATGGAACGCAAGCATTATGTATCAAGAACTTAAAGTGCCATTCTTCGAAAATTCGTTGCTAAATGCATATACCGAAAGAATTACTACTTTGGGCATAAGCTACGAACCAAACGAAAATCAACGCATCAGACTTGAATATAGCAACACCAACAACAATCCATTCTACGACAATATGTTGCTTTTGAAATATCGAGTTTATGTAAATATCTAAAAAAATCAGCACAACAAGCAAGCCTGTTGTGCTGATTTTATTTTAAAAGCACTTATTATCAAATGCTTTTAAGATATTCCGAAACATTTTTTTCGATGCGCGAAACGATATCACTCACATCGGCTTTTTCGAATTTTTCGCCCGAGATATTTTCGTACAATTCAATATATCGCTCGCTAATACTGGCAACAATTTCGTCAGTCATTTCGGGCACCGTTTGCCCTGTTTTGCCTTGAAAGTTATTGGCCATGAGCCATTCGCGTACAAATTCTTTCGACAATTGCTTTTGTGGTTCAGCTTTTTCGAAGCGTTCAGTGTAACCCTCAGCATAAAAATAGCGCGACGAATCGGGCGTATGAATTTCGTCGATAAGAATAATTTCGCCATTTCTATGACCAAATTCGTATTTCGTATCCACCAAAATTAAACCACGTGCAGCAGCCATTTCGCTACCACGTTGAAAAAGTGCTAAGCTGTATTTTTCGAGCAACAAATATTCCGCTTCGCTTACCAAGCCTTTAGCCAAAATATCTTCTCTCGAAATATCTTCGTCGTGCAAGCCATAGGCAGCTTTTGTGGTAGGTGTAATTATTGGTTCAGGAAAGGCCTGATTTTCGCGCATTCCGTCGGGAATTTTCACACCACAAATTTCGCGCACGCCACTTTGATAAGCACGCCAAGCGCTACCACACAAATATCCGCGCACAATCATCTCCACCGGATAGCCCTCGCAACGCAAGCCCACAGTTACCATTGGGTCGGGCGTGGCCACTTTCCAGTTGCGCACAATATCCGATGTTGCATCGAGAAATCGTGCAGCTATCTGATTGAGCATTTGACCTTTGTAGGGAATACCTTTAGGCAATACCACATCGAAAGCCGAAATACGATCGGTAGCCACCATTACCAAAAGATCGTTTTTTACAGTATACACATCGCGTACTTTGCCGTGATATACATTTGTTTGTCCATCGAAATGGAAATCTGTTTTTGTTAGTGCGTTCATAAATGCTTTAAATGTCCTCGTAATTGAGGAGCAATTTTATATTATTTACTAATTATTATTATTCAAACCTATTACCTATTTGAGAGATTGCATACAATGGCCAAATTTCAACTTTGTCAATGATTCCAAAATTCTCAAGTGATGTTCGAATACCCTTGTCGAGCTTTTTATCAGATAGAAAAATATACATACTTTGCATCGAACCTTTCGTTCCTGACTTTACCTCAATTGGAATAATTTTATCATTTTTGGCTATTACATAATCAACTTCTGCATTACTTTTCGAATTTTCGCGATGCCAATAGTAGAGTTGTTTGTTTTCATAGCAACTTTCAGATTTTAAAAGTTCTAATCCAACATATATTTCGGCAATACTTCCTTTGTTAATTAAATTAAAATCTTTCTCAAGAAGAATATCTGAAATTTTCAAACCTAATATTCTTTGAAAAATCCCATGATCAAAAATAATTAGTTTTCGTTTCTTCGAATCAATTTCAGCGCCCAAAGGTATACCATTTGCAGAGCTATGTGTTATTGGAATAACCAAACCAGCCATTATGAGCAACTCAACAGCTTCTTTAAGTTGCTTATGATTTGCGTCACTATTAGCTTTTTTGTAAATAAACTTTTGCCCCTGCTGATCAACTATTGCTTCAAAAACTTCAGCTATGCGATTTGCAGGAACTCTTTTTTTGTATTTTGCAAAATCGTCTTTCAATGATACTATCAAATCATCTAATACTGCTTGCGATTTCAAAAAATCTTTGGTTTGAGAAAATTCCGCCACAGCTTCAGGCATTCCTCCAACAATTAAAAATTGCTTTAGATACTTTAAAAGTTTTGCATGTATCGACTCGTGCAATGGTTTTTCGATGCTTGCATTTTTAATTGCATTTACAAGAAGTATTTCATTATGTGCAATAAGAAATTCATCAAAAGAAAATGGATAAACAAACAACGAACGAATTCGTCCAACTCCAAACGAAGGCAATTCTTCTAATGCAAACTCTAATAGTGAGCCTGCAGCAATTAAGTGCAACTCGGGATAATCCTCATAAAAATATCTAAGCGATGAAATAGCTGGAATACAGGATTGTATTTCGTCGAAAAACAAAAGTGTTTTACCAGGGATAATTGGTATTCCAACAAAAGTTGAGATATTACTACAAATTTCTTTTGGAAATAAGTTGCCCTCAAAAATGGCATGAAGTTCTCTCGATTTATCAAAATTAATTTCAACAAAGTAGTCAAATTTTTTAGAGAACTCACGTACAATGGTTGATTTCCCTACCTGCCGCGCACCTCTAAGCAATAATGGTTTACGTTTTTCAACATTACGCCACTCATGCAATTCACTATCTATCTTGCGTGTAATATACATTTTCTTTTACGATTTTC
>CAZEVV010000040.1:6003-17237 GCA_964515675.1 uncultured Paludibacter sp.
TTTCCATTTTTCCTACCCAATAATAGCTTGAAATTTCCATTTTTCCTACCCAATAACAGCTTAAAATTTCCATTTTTCCTACCCAATGTTATTTTTTCAGTTCCAATATCTGCGTTTTAGTATCGGCGTCTTTGAGGTTTTGTTTCTTTTCGCGCTTGTCATAAGCTTCCACAATTCGCTGTACAAGTTTATGACGGACAATATCTTGCACATCGAACTCAACTTTGGCAATACCTTTTACATTTTTAAGTACTTGCAGGGCATCAATCAAACCCGATTTTTGCGATGGAGCTAAATCAATTTGTGTCATATCGCCAGTAACAATCATTTTTGTATTGATACCCATACGAGTTAAAAACATTTTAATTTGCTGTGTTGTAGTGTTTTGAGCTTCGTCGAGTATCACAACTGCATCGCTCAATGTACGCCCACGCATAAATGCCAATGGTGCAATTTGTATGGTACCATTATCCATATACTCTTTTAATTTCAAAGGCGTTATCATATCCTGCAAAGCATCGTACAATGGTTGTAAGTAAGGATCGATTTTCTCTTTCATATCACCAGGTAAAAAACCTAGCTTCTCGCCCGCTTCAACGGCAGGACGGCTGAGAATAATTTTTTTAATTTCTTTATTTTTGAGCGATCGCACAGCCAAAGCAATGGCCGTGTATGTTTTGCCCGAACCTGCAGGGCCAATGGCAAACAAAAGATCGTGTGTATCAAAATCTTTTAATAGTTTTTGTTGGTTTTTGGTGCGTGCAGTAATCGACTTACCGTTCACTCCATGCAAAATAAGGTGGTCGAACTTCATTTCGGCTGGCGCACTACCCTTTACAATTTCGATGATATTTTCTTCGGTCAATTTATTATTGTCCAACGAAAATTTCTCGATGCGTTTAAGGTTTTCGACCAAACGATTGGCTTCGACTTCGCTGCCTAATATTTTTACAATATGCCCTCGTGCCATCAAGCGCAAGTTGGGATGTAAGTTCTTTAGCAACTGAATATTTGCATTATTCACACCGTAAAACACAGTTGAATCGGTATGGTTGGAAAGTTCGAAAATTAGCTCTGTCATAAAGTTCAAAAATGAAAAATGAAAAATGAAAAATGTCCCGATAACTATCGAGCTGATAAATAAAAAATGTATTGAAAACTTTCAAATTGATTATTACAAAAACAAATAACTACTTAGCTTTCATTTTTGAACGAACCGAAGAAAAAACCTTCAATAACTCGAACGATTCTTGCTTAATCTCCGAAAGTTTATCGATCGAAATTAATCCTGACTCTTCAAGTATCTCAAACCAAAAAAGAGTATCATCGGTTTCTTCTACAACTATACATAACTTAGAAAACCTTTCAGCTTCGGAACGTGCCCTTGTGTAAGCTCTAAAATTTGCTGCTACGGATGTACCTGAACGAAAAAACTGCTTTCCAATTATTCTTAACTCTTCCTCTTTTTTGCAATTTGTAGTATAAAAATGAATAATCTTTATGGCAAACTTTTTTGTTCTTGCTTGAAAAACATCGTTGAAATTTTTGGTCTCCATAATTTTAGTTATCGTTCCTTGTATCTCTTAAATTCTCATTTTTCACTTTTCATTTTTATTATTTTAATAAGCGAACAAAGGATATTTCTCCATTGTTTTGTTTACACGTTCGGCAAGTGCTTTTAAAACCTCAGCATTATCAACATTCGAAAGTGCAAGTTCAATCATTTCGGCAATTTCTTCCATCAAATCTTCTTTTGCACCACGAGTTGTAATGGCTGGCGTACCCAAGCGAATACCCGAAGTTTGGAAAGCTGAACGACTATCGAAAGGCACCATATTTTTGTTTACAGTAATATCAGCTTCAACCAAAGTTTTTTCGGCTACTTTACCTGTAAGTTCGGGGAATTTCGAACGCAAGTCAACCAACATCGAGTGATTGTCGGTACCGCCCGAAATAATTGTAAAGCCGCGCGCAATCAATGCATTGGCAAGTGCAGCAGCATTTTTTTGTACTTGCAATTGATATTCTTTGTACGAAGGCTCAAGACACTCGCCAAAAGCAACCGCTTTAGCAGCAATCACATGCTCGAGAGGTCCACCCTGTATACCTGGAAAAACAGCCGAATCGAGCATTGCCGACATCATTTTAATTTCGCCTTTGGGTGTTGTTTTGCCCCATGGGTTAGGAAAATCCTTGCCCAAAAGAATAATACCACCACGTGGTCCACGCAAAGTTTTGTGTGTTGTTGAAGTTACAATATGCGCCCATTTCACAGGATTTTCGAGCAATCCAGCAGCGATTAATCCTGCAGGGTGTGCCATATCAATCATTAACAAAGCACCAATTTTGTCGGCAATTTCGCGCATGCGTTTGTAGTCCCACTCGCGCGAGTAAGCCGAGCCACCACCAACAATAAGTTTTGGACGCTCGCGCAAAGCCACTTCCTCCATTTGGTCGTAATCAACACGACCCGTTTCTTTGTCGACATTGTATTCGCAAGGTTGGTAAAGTATACCAGAGCTGTTTACCAACGAACCATGCGAAAGGTGACCACCATGCGCCAAGTTTAAACCCATAAATTTATCGCCTGGCTCCAAACATGCTAAAAACACAGCAGCATTGGCTTGCGCGCCCGAGTGCGGTTGTACGTTGGCCCACTCGGCACCAAAAATTTCTTTTAAACGGTCGATAGCAATTTGCTCGCTAAGGTCAACAATTTCGCAACCACCATAATAACGTTTGCCTGGATAGCCCTCGGCGTATTTGTTGGTCAACACCGAACCCATTGCTTCCATTACTTGCTCACTTACAAAGTTTTCCGATGCAATAAGCTCAATACCTTTTAATTGACGCTTTTTCTCGCGTTCAATAATGTCGAAAATAACCTGATCTCTTTTCATTACAAAAAATGTTGATATTTAATTTCTATTGTTTTATCGTTGAATTGTAATTTTTTATATGCAACAAGCAATAAAAAGGCTTCGCTGCAATTGTCATAAAATTTTGCATGCAAAGATACTGAATATTGAGCATACATAAAAAAAAATGCATATTAAATTCGCTGCATTGTGAATAAATAATACAAATTTATAAACAATCTGATTTTCACGGACTAAAAACGGAATATTTATTCGTTTAAGCCAACAAAATTATGTTGTAAAACAGCATTTTTTGCTTCGAGTACAAAATAGCTTGCATTTTTATAACCATCAAGCATTGCATCCATTGTAATGTGTATTGTTTTGCCAAATTTCAGTTCGTTGCGCACATGGTCGTGCCCAGTAATTACATAAGCAACATTGTATCGAGCAAAAAGATCGTTATATACATGTAGCTCCTCCACCACGGGATTTGTGCTTCCTGTGCGACGAACGCGAAACAAATTGTTGTGGGTAAAAATAACACAATGACGGTATTGACTGCGTTTTGTTTCAAAAATATTTTTGAGCCAGGCCAGCTGTTTGCTTCCCACCGTGCCCGAACCCGTATCGATACAAATGTATAAATCGCTTGCCACAGGAGTTTCTACTGCAAAATAATAACTCGAACTACCAAAATGTTTGTAATAATGCTCCCAACCACCAAAATACAATTCGTGATTGCCTGCCATCATATACCAAGGCATTATTTGCTTATCGGGCAAAACAGCTGCTAAGTTTTCGAAATCGTAATCGTTGCCATTGGCAATATCGCCTACAAAAACGAGTGCATTGGCAGCATCGGCTTTTCCTTTAGCAATAAATTTTTCCAAATTCATGGTTTTTCCAACATGAAAATCGGCAGCTATATAAAGTTTATAATTGTCGGTAGCAACAACAATATTTTGCTGCGGATTTTGAGCATTCCAAGCCATTGATTGTTCGAAACGTTGGTTTACCGACTCGCCCACTACAAACATTCCACCCAAATCGGTATAATTGCATGCAGCAACAAAAACTGCCATTAGTGCAATTAATATATATTTTTTTGCCATAATTTAAATATTAAAATTGAACATTTGCCCCGAGCCTCAGCCACAAGCCAAAGCTATTTACATGCAAATTGAAAGCGCCTGCGGTGAAATAGTTGGCAGTAACATACATGTTAAAATGCTTATCAACAGCATATTGAAATGTAGTGGACAGAAATGGATTCGACTCCTGATGAATAAGAAATTGATCGTAGTTGGTAACTGCTACCGTTGCTTGCCATTTTTCAGTATTTATAAAGCGGTATTTTATTTCGTAAATTAAATTGAGCCACTCGGTAAAACTATTGTCAGTAAGCGTTTCATCAAATTTGTTGGTGTACAAATAACTGCGCACATGCGTACCCAAAGTATATGTAAATGATTTTCGTTTGTGTGTGAGTAAAAATCCGGGATTGCTTTCGTAAATTAAATCAGACATCGACAAGTATTGATAAAAAAGCGTGGCCTCAACTTTTTGCTCCGAAACAGTAAAAGGCAAAACTACTTTTGCACGAAATGCATCCATCATACGCGTGCCATTACCAATCAATCGACTGCGCACATCGGCACCCACACTTAAGTTTTCCCATTGATAATCATATCCGGCAACAAGTTTCAGAAATGTACCCTCGGACACATTGTTGGCACCCGACTCCAAAGCTGTTCGTATTTCGTGCTGCGCCGAAACATTTAAACTTAGCAATAATATTAAAAATCGAAATAATATTTTCATATTGTATGTAATTCTTTTGGGGTTTGTAATTTGTGTATAACGCATCAACACATATAAAATGTTTTATATTTGTTGATTTCATTAAAAAAAAGAATTACTTTTTCCCTTTTTTGTTTTTTTGCACCGTCCAACCAAAGCGCCCAATTTCATCGCCCAACTTATAATAATGTCCGTGCGAGTAAGCTATCAATCGCGCATCCGACAGTTTGAAAGTATCCGTTTCGGGGTCGATGAATTTTTTGTTGGCCTGCACATTAAGCACTTCGGCTAAAAACATATCGTGCGAACCGAGTTTTACAATTTCTTTCACGCGGCACTCAATGCATAGTGGCGATTCCTTTATAATAGGTGCTTTCACCATTTCGCCCATGACGGGTGTCAAACCCATGGCTTCGAATTTATTCACTTCCTTTCCGCTTTTCACACCACACCAATCGGTAGCAAAAGCCATGTCCTCGGTGGTGAGATTAATTACAAATTCGCCCGAATTTTTAATTAAATCGTATGAATGTCTTTCGGGACGAACCGATATATAACACATAGCAGGATTGGTGCAAATAGTACCTACCCAACTGATAGTTATGACATTAAAATTATCGGGACTATCGCCACACGACACCAAAACAGCAGGCAAAGGATAAATCAATGTACCTGGCTTCCACGAAATATGAGTTGTATTGTTGGACATAAAATTATTTACGATTTACAATGTACGATTTACGATTTACAATGTACGATTTACGATTTACAATATACGATTGGGATTTTATATTAAGCGTTTTGCAGGCGTGGTTTTAAAAAGATTATTCGATGAGAATTAGATTTTGTCAAAACACAAAATTAATTATCATTCAACAGCACGAAGCATCTACCAACGCAAGAAAAACGCGAAATATTATTTAATTTTCAAATCCTCTTGTTGCATTACACGTTCGCAATAGCGGCATTTGAGGATTACCTTTTCGTTTTCGTTGATAACAAAAAAACGGGTTTTTACGGGTTGGTGATTGGTTATGCATTTGGGATTGTTGCAGCCTACAATTTCGGTTATTTCGTCGGGCAACTGCAAGGGGCGTTTTTCAACCACTTCGAAATCGGCAATAATATTAATTTTTGCATTAGGCGCAATCAGTGCAATTTTGTTGGTTTCGTCGACAGCCAATGCGCGATCCGAAATTTTAACCAAGCCTTTCGACCCAATTTTGGCACTTTCGAGATTGTTGGCCAATGTTATTTGATTATCGCATGTATCGAGGTGCAAAATACTTACTACTTGAAAAAGTTTTGCCGAAGGAATATGGTCGATTACAGTACCATTACGAAGGGCGGCAACTTTAAGTTTTTTCTCTTTAGGAAGCATAATATATTATATTTTAGAAATTTATGAATAAAAAAAAAACACTAATCGACCAATACTTTGTTTAAAATTGCTTGGCGTACATACAAGCCGTTTTGTGCTTGCTGAAAATAATATGCCTTTTCGTTGCTATCCACATCGGGGTTTATTTCGTTTACCCTTGGTAGTGGGTGCAAAATTTTGAGTGTAGGCTTCGAATTTGCCAACATATCGTTGTGCAAGGTGTACACATTTTTTACACGTTCGTACTCCATGAGGTCGAGAAAACGTTCTTTTTGTACACGCGTCATATATAAAATGTCGGCATCGTTAAAACTATCGTTCAGTTCCGACAATTCGGTGTATGCGATATTGTTTTTACGACAAAACGACTTGTATTCTTCAGGCATTTTCAACTCGTCGGGGGCAATAAAAGTAAAAGTAGGATTGAAATGCGACATAGCCATAAGCAGCGAATGTACTGTGCGACCGTATTTTAAATCGCCCACCATGCAAATATGCAAATTTTCGAGTGTGCCTTGGGTTTTGAGTATCGAATACATGTCGAGCAAAGTTTGCGTTGGGTGCTGATTGGCACCATCGCCAGCATTGATAATGGGCACAGGCGATACTTCGGCGGCGTAGCGAGCAGCCCCTTCGAGCGGGTGACGCATTACTATGGCATCGGCATAACTGCTCACCATGTGTATGGTATCGTTAAGTGTTTCGCCTTTGGTTGAGCTACTTGTGGCAGCATCCGAAAAACCTATGACCGAGCCGCCTAGGCGCACAACGGCCGTTTCGAAACTCAAACGTGTACGCGTTGAAGGCTCGAAAAACAAAGTAGCAACAACCTTCGATGCTAGGATTTTTTGATTGGGTTGAGCTTCGAATTTTGCTGCCGAATCGAGCAACGACAAAATATCGTCCTTGCTATAATCGGAAATCGAAACAAGACTTTTTGCACTCATATAAGTATTTACTATTTTATTAAGTGCTATTTACTATTTAATAAAAGATAGATAAACAGCACATTGCATGTTTTAGAATGGAAAATTATACTATTCTTAATAATTACATAAAAAAAAATCATTCCGTAAAAAAAGAAAAACCAATACAAATCAATTAGGATTTTGTATTGGCTTTAACTAATATCTGAGGGGCAATCATTTGGCACAACGTTACTTTAATGTAGTTGCGACAATTATTGAATAAATGATTGCTTTTTTCTTTCATTATGATTGAAATATTATTTTAAAAATTTTGAATTAAAATAACGATACAAAGATAATGGTTTTTTGATTTTAATAAAAATGAAAATTGAAATAATTTTGATACAAACAACCAAACACTTTATTTACAAGCCAATACAATTGACAAATATATTATTAAAGGTACAAATTGTCATATTATATAAAAAAGGAGTTTTTAGTTTTAAAAAAAATGTATTACTTTTGCAACGCTTTGGTTTCGATGTCGGTGGTCTGTCGACATTGGATTAAAAGGGAAACAGGTGTAAGTCCTGTACAGTTCCCGCTGCTGTAAGCTTCAAGCCTCTCGATAAAACCCTTATAAAAAGGGATTTTAAACAGAGATAAACGTTTCGATACTACTTAGCCACTGACGCAAAAAGTCGGGAAGGCATCGAAAACGGAAGTGAGTCAGAAGACCTGCCAAGCATAATTATTTCAGAAGCTTTCGAGGAAAAAGCGACGAAACATCCGCAAAAATTATCATTTGCCATTGTTAGGTCATTTTCAGGAAAGCTATTTGAGCAGTTTTTATTAACGTCAAATAGTTTGAATTGTGCTAAAATTATTTTTACAAAAAAAATTATTCATCGTATTTTTGTATTGCTTGCCGCTGGCCAACGCCATTGGGCAGCACAACGACCGTGACAGTTTGCGCGAACGCACACTGGAAACTGTGCATGTGCATGGCCGACAAATGCAAACCTTGCGTGCAGGATTGCCGGTGCAAATAATTGGCGAAAAGCAAATGGGCACACTCAATGTAAGCAACTTATCGGATGTGGTGAGTCATTTTTCGGGCGTTACGATTAAAGATTACGGCGGCATTGGCGGACAAAAAACGGTTTCGTTGCGTGGCTTGGGCGCACAGTTCACTGGCATTAGCTTCGATGGATTTGTGAGCAACAATATACAATCGGGGCAAATTGACTTGGGCAAACACTCATTGGACAATATTGCGCAAGTGAGCCTCACCAATGGGCAACCCAACGATGTATTTTTAACCGCACGCTCGTTTGCCTCGGGAGGATTGATTGAGATAAAAACAAAAATGCCCGAAGCAAATAATTTAAGCAATGAAAAAAACAATCAAATACGTTTGAAGGCAGGTTCGTTTGGCATGATGAACCCAGGGGCATTTTTAATGGGAATGGTAGGCAACAAATTAAGCTACAATTTCGATTTAAATGCTGTAAATGCACACGGACGATATAAATTTTTGCAAAACCATGGCACCAATAGCAGTCATTTGGTGAAAGAACTTACGCGCGAAAATGCCGCCATTCAATCGCTTCGCACCGAGTTGAACCTTAAATATGCTTTCAACAAAAACGAAAGTTTATTTTTCAAAACAAACTTTTTCTACTCCGATCGCGAATTGCCCGGCAGTGTAGTGTATTACCTTGTTACACCATCGTTGCAGGAGCTAAAAGACCGTAATATTAATGTAGGACTCAATTATTCGAAGAAAAACAGTGAGCGTTTCGAACACAAATATTATTTGAACTACAGCAATGCAATGAATCATTACACTGATAATGACACAAAATACACAAACGAACCATTGAGTGATAGATATTTGCAGGAAGAATTTTATTTTTCGGCCGTTGGCAAATACAATATCAAACAAAATTGGTTGGCAGTTGCTTCGGCCGATTGGTATTACAATACACTCGATTTAGTGTCAAATGTAAACTACAGAGATTTTGTGCATCCTACACGCCATACAGCATTGTTGAATGTGGCAACAAAATACTTCGACGAGCACTGGACTTTTGGTGCAAATGTGCTATTGACGCAAACATTTGAAGCTACACGCATAGGCGCAGCAGCACAAAACAAACAAAAACTCACGCCATCGGCCAATGTTTCGTACAAACCATTCGACGACAAAGAATTGCGCTTGCGTGCATTTTACAAAAACATTTATCGCTTACCCACTTTCAACGATTTGTATTACCAAAAAATGGGCAATAACAATTTACGTCCCGAAAACTCAAATCAATTCAACCTAGGTTTCACCTATTTGGAAAACAATGTAAAATGGTTCGACCAAATATCCATAATAACCGATGTGTATTACAACAATGTTAAGGACAAAATAATTGCTATGCCGCGCGATATGTTTCATTGGGGCATGATGAACAAAGGAATTGTTGAGATTATTGGACTTGACTTAAAACTAGGTTTCGATAAAAAAATTAGTCAATACAGTGCTTTGGGACTAACTGTAAACTATACATTTCAACATGCGGTGGATAAAACACCCAATTCGGTAAATTATAACGAGCAAATACCCTATACACCATGGAATTCGGGTTCGGGAGCATTGACATATGGTTATAAAAACATAGAAATTGGCTATAATATTCACTTTTCGGGTTCGCGTTATATAGGACAAGTGACCGATTCGAAAAATTATATGGCGCCCTATTTTGTAAATTCGGCCAATGTGGGTTATAAGTACAAAAACTGGAAATTAAATGCCGAACTTATCAATCTATTTAACGTACAATACGAGATTGTAAAGTTTTACCCCATGCCGCGTAGAAATTATCGAATTGCATTGCAATACAAATTTTGAATAAGCTCCCCAACCCCCTAAAGTAGGAGTTGAAAGAGCCTTGTGAAGTATTTCTTATAAATGAATTATAAAAAAATTATCAAGTCTGATTCAAATGTAAAGTTCTAGCTTTTAAACAAAACAATGAAAACGGAAAATCAAAATATAAAATTTTAAATATCAATAAATATCAATTATGAACAACAAAAAATTATTATTATCGCTACTTGTAGCCTTGTTTTTTAGTTTTACATTTAGCTCGTGCGAGCCCACCGAAAGTAATGACGAAGTAGAAGTAAGTACAGGACTTTTTGTACTTAATCAAGGAAAATTTAAAGCCAACAATGCAAGCATTACCTATTACGACTTTGCAACAGGCTTTGCATCGAACGATATTTTTCTCGACAAAAACGATCGCATATTGGGCGACACAGGTCAGGATATGATTGAATATGGTTCGAAATTGTATATCGCCATGTACTCGTCGAAACTGATAGAAGTGGTTGATAAAAAAACTGCCAAAAGCATTAAATCGTTTGCCATATTGAACAATGATGTAGCTATGGCGCCTCGTGCATTGGCTGTGGCAAATGGAAAAGTTTTTGTTACATTGTTTGATGGCTATGTGGCACAAATCGACACTGCAACACTTACGGTTGACAAAACTGTAAAAGTGGGACCTAACCCCGAGGGCATTGCAGTTGCTAACAACAAATTGTATGTTGCCAACAGCGGTGGTTTGCAAACGGTAAAAGATAGCACAATATCGGTTATCGACTTGGCTACATTTACCGAAACTAAAAAAATTAAAGTTAACCTCAACCCAGGCGCAGTAAAAGCCGATAGCTATGGCGATATTTATGTATTGACAAAAGGAAATTATGGCAATATTAAAGCAAAATTTCAACATGTAAATACAGCCACCGACAAAGTGACTGACATTGACATGGATGCACAATACATCGACATTGTGGGCGACAAAGCATATATTGCAAACTTCGAATATGATGCCAATTGGTCGGCAGTGAACAAAACAGTGGGCATTTACGATGTTAAAAACGAAAAAGTTATTTCGACAAACATTCTGAAAACGGAAATAAAATTAACCCCATATTGTATAAATGTTGACCCCACAACAAAATATATTTATGTTGGTGAAACAGATTATAGCAACAATGGAAAAATGTATTGTTTCGACGAAGAAGGCAATCTTAAATACACTTTTAAAACAGGAGTAAATCCTGCAAAAGTTATTTTCACGAAATAGAATTTTCTCTTTCTAAGCACAACCTTTTTTTAAGCGATATCGGAGACAAAATGCTGCCATATTTTGTCTCCGATTAATTTATTTACAATTTATTCATTTACGATTTACAATTTATTGGTTTAGCACTGATTGCAAA
>CAZEVV010000041.1:0-17092 GCA_964515675.1 uncultured Paludibacter sp.
CAGTTGAGGTAAATATTTACGTAACACATGTACATCGTTATATCAACACAAATCATTATTATCGTTATACCGACACTTATCGTTACAACAATTATACGCGCATTCACAACCAAGTGAGCAGAAACGACTGGAGCAGACAAAACCCGAATACGGGCTTTACAAACCGCAACAACAGTGTAAGCAACAAGGCCGAAATTGAAACGCGCTCGCGCACTGCCGACGGCACACGTAACTCGACAGGCAGAAGTAACGACTACAACACAAGCGGAAGCCGAAGCACTTCGGTAGGCAATGCCGCTAGCGATAGTAACACACAACGCAACAGTCCGAATAGTGGCGTAAATCGATCGAACAACGATGTTTATAACACTGGCACACGCAACAGTTCAACATCGAACAACAGAAACGTAGAAAACAGAAGCTACGAACGCAGCAATAGTTCGAACAACAACTCGAACAATAGTTACAACAACGACCGTTCGACACGCACAACTACAACAACTCGTAGTTCGGAATACAATAATAATAACACAGGCACACGCAACAGCAACGCAACAACGAACACGCGCAATAACGAAAACACTGGAACAAACAACAACTCGAGCAGAAGCTATGGCAGTGATAACAATACACGTAGCAGCTCGAGCAATGCTAGCTCGACCAATGTTCGTAGCAGCAGCAACAACACTTACAGCCCATCCAACGAAACACGCAGCAACAACAACAGCAATGTACGTAGCGGCAGTAACACAAATAGCAGTAGCAATGTAAGAACAACGCCTACAAGCACACCAACACGCTCGTCGAGCACCGAAAATGTACGTAGCAACAACAACAGCAGCAGCAATGTAAGAACAACGCCTACAAGCACACCAACGCGCTCGTCGAGCACCGAAAATGTACGTAGTAGCAGTAATACGAGCAACAGTGCACCTGCACGCAGCAGCGAATCGAGTGATAGTCGTTCGTCGTCGAGCAGCAACACACGCAGCAGCAGTAGTAGCAGTAATGCTAACGAATCGCGCAGTAGCTCAACAACAAATACCCGTAGATGATGATAATTTGTTTTTGTTTAAAACGCTGGTAACATTATGTTGCCAGCGTTTTTTTTATTAAAATCGATATTGCGATAATTCACAATAAGCGCCATTAGTATTTATAATGCAATTTATTTAAACATTACAGCTTTTAAAATATTTTGCTTTTGGATTAATATGACATTTCAATATCACAAAAAAAAGTAGGATTTACAAGTTTAACATTGAGATAAATGCACATTAAACACTATGGCTATTTGTTAAACTAAATCACAAGCATCGCCTGGCATCCAATGTTTATCTTTCCCGTCCCACTTCACATTGCATCCTATGGGGTTGGTTATGGGTTGTGATATAGCCTTACCACTTAAATGCTCATTCAGGGCAATTTCGAGGTCGTTAATTGTCATTTTTGAGACATCTCGTGGGCAATCGATGGCACGTCCAGTGTAGAT
The DNA here is from genome assembly GCA_964515675.1 of uncultured Paludibacter sp. GTDB lineage: Bacteria > Bacteroidota > Bacteroidia > Bacteroidales > Paludibacteraceae > Paludibacter. The sequence goes on from CAZEVV010000041.1 coordinate 1,493, forward strand.
AAGTGCACGATTTTTATCAAAAACATAAAAGTGAGGTGTACGCAATGCACCATATTGCAATGCAACTTCTTGCGTTTCGTCGTGTAAATAAACCCAAGGAAATTTGTAAGTCTCCATGCGAAGCACCATGTTTTCGAAACTGTCTTCGGCATAAGTATTTTCACTATTAGAGTTAATAGCAACAAAATCGACACCCAAAGGCTTGAACTTTTCCGCAGTTTGTCGTGTAATTTCATCGGAACCAATTACATAGGGACAATGATTACATGTAAAGAAAACAACCAAAACATCGGCTGAAAAATCTGAAAGTTGATAATAATTACCATTGGTACTCCGCAAACGGAATGCGGGAGCAATACTATTGATTTGTAGTGTAAAGGCCATATTTATTATTATTTGTTAGAATTCGGCTGATATGAAAAACCTAAAAACCTAAACAGTCTACAAATAATTTTTGTTCAATTCTTGAACAAAACTCAAAAATAACACAAATACAATAAAAGCATCGCCAAAAGTTACGCTATACAATAAAAAACAAATAAGTAAAATGACACAAAAAAAACATACGCAACCTCAACTTTACAAAGCCCTTAAAAATAATTCATACACATCCTTCAACAGAAATAACATCACGCATTATTTTGCATTCTTTTTCACAAAAATAAAACTCAACACAAAGCCAACAATTACGATACTAAGTGTACCAAAAACTATGGTGAGATAAGTATGAAAAATGGATTGTCCACTAAAACTCAACCATGCAATTAAAACAAGCCCCACACCAACTGCCAACATAGCGTGTATCGACTTTGGAGCACGAGACAAATAGCCCATTAAGAACAAACCCAACATACCGCCACTAAAAATTCCAGCTAAACTCCACCAAGCATCGAGCGCACTTTTTACCGACATCATAGCCAATGCTACAAACATGCCCAAAACACCAAGGATAAGCGAAATAAGATAAAGTGACTTCATATCGCTCGCGGCACTTTCGGGTTTTGATTTGCGCCGAAGAAAATCGGTAAGAACAACAGTTGCCGAGCTATTAATGCTTGTTGAAACAGTACTCATACCAGCAGCAAACACGGCAGCAATAAGCAAACCAGTAAAACCAACGGGTAATTCGTGAATTATAAAATATGGAAAAACTTTGTCGGCAGGCATATCGGTTGGTAACAAATGTGCATTTGCAGTATAAAAAGCAAACAAACCTGTGCCAATAAAAAAGAACAAGGCACTCACAGGCAAATAAAGCATACCGCCAAACAAAGCCGAAAAACGCGCACTTTTTAAATCCTTTGCACTTTTAAAACGTTGAACATAATTCTGGTCGATGCCAAAATTTTGCAAATTGATAAAAGTACCATACAATAACATGACCCAAAAAGTTGAATTATTGAGTTCGAATCCAAACGAACCTAAACTAAACTTATTGTTGGCAATTGCAATGTCGAACAATTGCGCAGGACCCTCGGGCATCGACAATAACAATACCACCACACACATAATAGCACCTGCAATGAGAATAGTGCCCTGTATAGCATCTGTCCAAATTACAGCTTTTATTCCACCCAATACCGAATATATTATTACTGCCAAAGCACTCACAACAATAATAACCGGTACACTCAAACCCAACATGCTATGCAAAGGTAGCGCCATTAGAAAAAGCACCGAACCAATACGCGCCACTTGTGTAAGCAAATAACAAACAGCGGCATAAGCACGTGCCCAATAACCAAATCGCTCTTCGAGAAAACTATAGGCCGATGCACTGCTGATACTACGATAAAACGGCACAAAATATTTAGCTGCAATAATGGCTGCCAAAGGTATTGAAAAACTAAACACGAGAGAATTCCAATTGCCCAAAAACGCATTGCCTGGAAGCCCTAAAAAACTTATACTACTCACATATGTTGCAAAAATTGACATACCTACCACAATGCCAGGCATGGTGCCACTGCCTTTGGTATAATCATCAGCATTTTTATTTTTTCGAACAAACGAACTACCAAAAAGTACAGTACCCAAGGTAAATGATAAAAAAACAATAAGATCGATTGTACTGATTTGCATATTTGTTGTGATTTACGACCGTCCTCCTTCCCTCTCGCAATGAGAGAAAAAGAGTGAAGATCGATATTGTGAGCGGAATAATTTAAAAATGAAAAATGAAGAATGAGAAATGAAAAATGAAGAATGTAAAGCAAAATTCTACGCTAATTCAAGTTCGGCAATCACCTTACGTATATGTTCTTTTTCGGCATTTCCGAAACTACAAAACGGGCTGGCCAAATGATCGTTGCAAATGCCAAGTATATTAAGTGCTGCCTTCACACCTTTAAGATAACTCGAACCATAAGTGCCCTGACTGTAAATGCCTGCACTAATTTGCATTACCTTAGCATGAAGCTGACGTACAGTGGCAATATCGCCCGCTACAGCAGCATTGTAAAGCGCAACATATAGTTTCGGAAACATATTGGCACCGCCATTTACACCGCCATGTGCACCCATCATAACCGACTCAGCCATCATTTCTTCGGGTCCTACAAAAAGAGCAAAATCGTTGCGATGGCGCATTTCGTGCATTACCGACTGAAAATATGCACCTCCCGCCGAGCTATCCTTGAAACCAATTACATTGGCATGTTGCGCCAAAGCACTTATTGTTGAAGGCGCAAACGACACTTTGGTGTGCGTAGGCATATTATACAAAAATACTGGCAATGGAAGTTGTGGAATTAATGCATTATAGAAATCAATTAATTCGGGTTGCGCAGTAGCATAATAATAAGGCGGCGCCGATACCAAAGCATCAGCACCACATTCGGCTGCCACATTGGCCAATGCCACACTATCAGCTATTGAAGTATCGGAAATACCAACCAAAAGCGGAATGCGTTTATTCAATATACGTGCTGTTTGTTTTATCATTTCACAACGCAAAGCAAAGCCTAAACTTTGCGACTCGCCAGTTGTGCCAAGTATAAAAACCCCATGTACGCCACCTGCCACTACATGATTAATCAATCGCTCAAGTCCATCAACATCGAGCGTATTATCGTCGAGTAGTGGTGTTACCAATGGCGGAACAATTCCGCGTAAAACTTTATTCATTTTGTTGTTTATTAAATTCTTATGTTGTATTAAAAAATTGCTTAAAAAAACGATCAATAGCCATAGCAAAGCGCTCCACCATCGACGCTAAAATCTTGTCCGGTAATATATGTTGCTGCTGGCGATGCCAAAAATGCTACCATTGCCGCCAATTCATCTGCACGACCAAAACGGTGCAAAGGCATGCGCTTAAGTATGCGTTCGCGACGGTCGTCGTCCATAACTTGCTGACTCATTTCGGAAGGAAACCAACCCGGCGAAACCGAATTTACCAACACATTGTGCGCACTCCATTCAACAGCCAAGCCTCGGGTAATGCCGAGCACTGCCGACTTCGACGAGGAATAAGGTACAACCTCCGAAAACCCAAGATAAGAAGCCATCGATGAGATATTGATAATGCGCCCAACATGCTTTGATTGCGTAAGAAATGGGAATGCGTATTTTGCCGCATAAAAAACGGCATCGACATTTACTTTATGAATAGTTTCCCAAAGTTTTTCGTCGACCAACTCAGCCCTACAACGTTGTGTTATACCAGCATTATTCACCAACACATCGATACCACCATCGTTACCAATGCTATTAATAGCCGCACTTAAAGCCTCGTTGTTGCTCACATCGACAGCCATAAAATGAACGTTGTCGGGCAATGGCTCTTCGACAGTTACTTTTGGACTGCCCGACCGGCTCAAAGCAAACACTGTTGCCCCTAATTTAGCCATAACAATGGCCTGCTGAAGTCCTAAACCGCTCGAAGCCCCAGTTACAACAACACGCAAATTGGTCAACGCAAACAACTGATTTACATAACTCATTGCATTATTATTTTAAAAATATTGATATTAAATTTGACAAAAACACATATGCTATAGTTCCTCCAAACAAGCATCTTTGAACGAAAAGCCCCATCCTGGCCTATCGTGTGGCAAAGCGAATCCATTATTTATTTCAAGCGGATAGTCAATCAATGGATCAATCCAATCGAACGACTCGGCCCCTACCCCATTGCTTATGGTACACAACAATGGTATATCATAATCTTTGTAATAATGTGGCAACACAGGGATATTGAACGATTTTGCCAAAGCAGCACTATCACGCCATGCCTCAACGCCACCTATGCGCAAAATATCGGGCTGCCAAATATCCAAAGCTTTGCGTGAAAGCAATTCGCGCAATGGCAATGTGGAATATTCGCGTTCGCCCATTGCCAACGATATACCTGCCTGATTGCGCAAAAGTGCATATCCCTCGAAGTCGGTATGATCGATGGGCTCTTCGAACCAATGAATATTGAGCGATCGGGCTTCGCGTGCCAAAGCAAGTGCGTTCGGCACAGTCATGCCTTGGTTGGCATCCATCATAATACCAATATTATTTCCAACAGCTTGACGCACCAACTTCAAACGCTCTAAGTCCTCGCGCCAATCAGGCTTTCCTACTTTTATTTTCACTGCATTGAAACCTCTCGATTTATAGTCGCTTACCTCTGCAATCAACTCATCAACTGTATACGAGCTCCAACCGCCACTACCATAAATTGCAATTGGGCGGCGCGTTCCTCCTAGCACTTTCCAAATGGGCTGCCCCAATATTTTACAATGCGCATCCCACATAGCCATATTAAAAGCCGCTTGCGCCCAACGATTCACACCTTCGTGTCCGAAGTATTCGTTGGCGTGATTCAAGTGCTCAAAAGCCGTGACCGTTTCGCTAACCTCATGCCCAATGAGCATTTCGCCTACATCGAGCATTGCACCCGCTATGGCACGCGGACTGTATTGAAAGCTCAACAAGTAGGACTCGCCTACTACATTATTGCTGGTTGTGATGCGCAAAACCAAAAATGAAATTTCGGTGAGTGTGTGCGTTGCATCCGAAATAGGCTTTTTTAATGCCGCCTTAGCTTTATAAACTGAAAATGATTTTATTTTTGACATATTATTTAATTGTACTTATTCGTAAATGTAAAGTATGAGGGACTTGTAATATTGCATATTTTTTTAACACACCAGGACCACAACTACTATTGCCCAAGCCCAACATTTTGGCATCGATATTTAACACCACCTCTTTGCGTGCATTTAAATACACATCGTGACTTGTTGTTGCCAAATCGGTAGCCGTAAAATGCATGGCCGATGCCGAAAAGGGCTGATTCACAGCTTCAACTAACAATCCGCGACCTTGCAAATTAACCAACGATAGCTTGCGCACCTCCTCACGATTCGCATTTTCCTGAGGTTTTGGGTAATGCACAAACATATCGGCTACTTTTGCCGTCCACCATCCATAGGTGTTAGCAGTTTTTCTATCAGGATAACTATCAAATGGACCCAGTCCTAACCACGACATACGATTAAATTGTGCTGCAACAGGTATTGATATGCCCAAACGAGGCAACTCGGGCAAATTGCCTTGGGGCTGCATAGTGCAAATCATATCCATTACGCCATTGGCATGTACTATGTATTGAATATCCAACAATATATTGCCCTGTGCATAACGGTATTTGTGATTTGTTTTTACCATCAAAGCACCATCGGCTCGCGTTGCGTATTTCAAAGTAGCATTCTCTACTTTCGGGCTATCCAATTTATGCTGCAACCAATCTTTTGCCAACCAGTTTCCAAACCCTTTATCGTTATCGGTAGGTGCACGAAAAGCTTGCATCATTGGCAAATAATCGAACCCTTGCGTATGTAAAAGCTCAACATTTTTATCTTTTAATGATATTAATTTTGCGTTAGTAATATCCCAAACATATGTATTGCCACCCGCCTTAGCACTAAGCACCTCGCCTTCAACACCAAACTTTACATTGCCTTTGCTCAACAATGTAGTCAATGGCATAGCCGAAGTATTTAAAATAAATTGTTCGTGCGCTACAATATGCCCTGCATCGGCCCAATCGGTTTTGTGTTTCAGTGCAATGCTCACATGCAATTGCACATCGGCCTTTGGATTTGCAAAACTAATTGCAAGCGGAATGTAAGCTGTATCGCCTGGCATTATCTCGGGCAAAACAATTGCTGCAACTTTCGATTTTTTATTGTTGATGCTAACAAAATATTCGGCTTTAAATTCGCTTGTTGTTACATGATGATTTCGATTTATAATGCGCAATGTATCATTTACCCAATTCAAAGCAAAGGGCTGATACACTTTACGCACTTCTTCGTACTTCGATGTTGTTTGGCGATTGCTCATTACCACTCCATTAAAACAAAAAGCCTTATGATTTGGGGTATCACCAAAATCGCCACCATGAGCCACCATCACTTTTCCGTTGGGAAGCGTTTTATAAATGCCTTGGTCGGCCCAATCCCAAATAAAACCGCCTAGCATACGTTTATGACTGTAAATCTCATCCCAATAATCCACAAAATTGCCCATAGCATTGCCCATAGCATGCGCATATTCGCTGGTAAGTACGGGTCGGTCGTCGTTGGTGCGATGGGCAATATCGAGCAAGCGCTCCCAACGTGCATTTTCGGCACGTTCGGCATCGCTGCCCTCGGCAATGCCCGGGTTTAAATACTCTTGCTGCACCCGCGGATAAAATCGGCTTATCATATCTACCGTATATGGATCGGGCTGTCCATCGACGCCCTGTGCGCCTTCGTAGTGTATAGGTCTATCGGGGTCGAAATCGCGTATCCATGCAGCAATGGCGGCAAAATTTGGCCCATAACCGCTTTCATTTCCCAAGCTCCACATCACTACCGAAGCATGATTTTTATCGCGCTCCACCATTCGAATCGCCCTATCCATAAAAGCATTTGCCCACGATGCATCCAATGCCAATTTTCCGCGCAATCCATGCTGCTCAATATCGGCCTCGTTCATCACATACAATCCCAACGAATCGCACAACTCATACCAACGCGTAACATTAGGATAATGTGCCGTGCGCACAGCATTAATATTGGCACGTTTCATCAACAAAATATCTTTTAGCATGCTCTCTTCGGTCATTACTTTTCCTAAAACAGGATCGTGCTCGTGCCTATTTACACCACGCAAACGCACCGGTTTCCCATTCACAAGCATTTGCCCATGCATTATTTCTACTTTTCGGAAACCAATTTTTTGATTTATTCGCTCTACAACATTACCTGTACTATCTTCGAGCGTTAATTGCAATTGGTACAAATGTGGAGTTTCTGCGGTCCATTTTTTGGGGTTTGCAATACTATGCTTTATACGACCCATTTTGCGAGGACCACGCTGCGGATGCCATTCATTCATCAATGCAGCACGGTATTCGAGATTTAAAATAGGTGCCACATCGGTTGTAACATCCATTAACCCGTCGATGCGCGCACGCACTTTGTATCCACGGCCATTTTCAGCATTAAAAATGTTTATTTTCGGGTCAATCTCGATAATTGCATCCTGGTAATTTTCGTCCAACAAGGTGCGCACCTGAAAATCGGCAATGCGAATATCGGGTGTAAAATACAATGTCACGTCGCGATGTATTCCACTCAATCGCCACATATCTTGATCTTCGAGATACGACCCATCGCTATAGCGATAAACTTCTACCGAAATCTGATTGCTAGTATTTGTAATGTATTTTGTAATATTAAATTCGGCCGGATTCATGCTACCTTGGCTGTAGCCTACCATTTGCCCATTCACCCAAACATAAAAAGCACTTATCACACCATCGAAACGCAAAAAACACTGTCCATTGCCCAACCAATTGGCAGGCACATTAAATGTGCGGCGATATTGCCCAACAGGATTACGCTCAGTAAATGTTGTAAAAGTTTCGCGAGGGGTACTTGTTACTCGTGGCGGATCAATTTTAAATGGATAACCTGCCGACACATATATGGGCGTGCCATAGCCATTCAATTCCCAATTGGCTGGCACAGTAAGTAACGACCACTTACTATCGTCGAAATTCGATTTATAAAAATCGAGCGAACGTTGCTCGGGCACAGGCACCCACCGAAAACGCCACGCACCATTGAGCGAAACTGTTCTATCGCCTGGCTTTTGCTTATAAGGGAAAAATGCTGCACGGGCAGGCTCACGATTGATTTGCAAAACATGCTGGTTTTCCCAATCGTTTTGTTGTGCAACCATGGGAAAAAACACACAACCAAAATAAGCAATAAGGGCAATAAGTTTATTCATTTCGTCATTTAAAAAAATATAGAAAAATGACGTTAAAACAAACTGTATGTACTCAAAAAAAAAGCCCAGTGCCAAATGCAAAAACATTCGACACTGGACAGCAAAAGATACCTAAAAAACTAAAATTTCCAAACAGCCGACAATGAATAAGTGCGACCACTGTTGTAAAGTCGATTCACTAAATCAACACTTTCGCCCGACCCATTAATATTTTCGAAAGTTTGTTGGGTTCTAAAATCTTGTGCCAACAAATCTTTAATACCAAATTTCAATTCGAGATTTTTACCCAACTTCTTGTTCAACGAAAAATCAACTACGTGGCGTTCCATCTCGTAAATATCGGGAATTACAACATTGCCCTGATTGAGCTCGGCAGCAACGATAATGCGCTTACCCATAATATTGTACATCAACGACGACGAAAGACCCAATTTGTCATTCTGATAAAACAATGCTGCATTTACAACATAAGGCGACTGGCCTTGCAAAGGTCGGCTACGCTCATTGAGCACATCGGCAAATTGCACATCGCTAAATATAAACGAAGCATTTACACTCAACACCAAATTTTTAATGCCCACCCAGTTTTCGAGCGATTTTTTCAATTCAAGCTCAACACCATAGTTTTGCGCACTCAATGCATTATCAAAAGTATATTCGTCGGTACCAGCACTCACCATTTCGATAGGGTTGCTAAAATACTTGTAAAATGCAGCAAAACTAAATGTTTCGTTGGGTGTTGGGTAATATTCGTAGCGCAAATCAACATTTTGTATGTGTGCATTCAACAAATCGGGGTTTCCACGCACCGAAAATCTGCCTTCAAAATCATAATAACTAAATGGCGACTTCTCGCGAAACTCCGGACGGTTGATGGTGCTTGCAAATGCCAAACGCAACAATGATTTATCGTTCAAATTATAACTCGTATTCAACGAAGGGAAAATATTTATAAACGATTCGTTCCTTGCAACAGGCGAACTAATATTATAATAACCATTGAGTTTAAAATTATATAGTTCGGCACGTACACCCGCATTTAAATTCAACATACCATAAGGCAAATGCAAGCCAGCATAAGCTGCATTTAGCAAGCTCGACGCCGTATAAGCATTCGCTACATCGGTTTGCTCATCGATTGTAAGCGCTTTGCCTGCTCCCAAATAAGTTTCGGTAAACAATGTCTCGAAATCAAGCGTATTCAAAAACTCATCGGTAAACGGGCCAAAAGTTTCTTTACGATATGTCAAACTGCGCTCCGAGAAATTTCTATCTTTCAATTCGTTATAAAAACCGGTTTTCAATGTTGCTTTGGTATTGAGCAAATCAAATTTTGTTTGAAAATTAAGTGCCGCTATTGCAACATGCTCGTGATTGGCCATATACAATCGCCCTAACTCATTGATACTTGGCACGCTGGGAATCATAAAATCGTATTTACCCACACTATTTTCCTTTTTGCTCCAATTCTGGCGATTAGGCTCAATACGATTGGCATAAGCATAGCCAATGTTCCAGTCAAGTTTTGTGTCGTCGCTATTATTCAATTTATGGTCGCCACTCAACTGCCCCGAATAAGTTGTGCGGCTCGAATATTGATTGCTATAATACTCAAAATTACCTTGACGGTTATTGTTGTAACCTTTGTTATTGGCAGTACGATCCACGCCAGTTTGGTTCAATATATTCTTAAACTCAATTTTTGTTCCGCTAGCATTTTGGTATGCCCAATTGTGCATTAAACCCAAACGAAACTCTTTGCTATAAGTATCGGCAATATATTTACTTTTGTATGTAGGTGTATTGTTGGCAAAATTATAAGCTTCGTACTGATAGTTCAATGCATTTTCGCGCGTGCTGTAGGCATTGTTGTAGGTAAGCGAAGTAATTGTACCAATACGTGCACCGGCATCCAAATTCCATTTTTTACCAAAGGCAAAACTAAATTTCTGATTTGGCAATGCTGTATATTGTTGCGCCACCCATTTATTGTCGAGTTGCAAGGCCAATCGGTCTCTTTCCACTGCCGATACGCGATTAAAATTGGCCGGAAAACCCGTTGGTATATTGCGTGCACCAGCTCCCAATGCCAAAAAGTCGAGCGATTTGCCAGGCAACTGATAAGTATCTTTAAATGTAGTCACATCGTTGTAACCAAAACCATATTCAACATGCAAAAAGTTTTCGTCGGGTATATTTTTTGTCGATATTTTAATAAAACCACCCGTTGCTTCGGCCGATAGCTCAGGCGATGCTGTTTTGTAAATCATCAAATTATCAATCATATTACTCGGTATAGCATCAAACGAAAACGCTTTCACATCGGTTTCGCTACTGGGTGTTGCAGCATTGTTGAGCCACACATTGTTATAACGCTGATTCAAACCACGCACAACAATAAAACGGTTATCTTGTATCGTAATACCCGGAACACGTCGCACCACTTCGGCAGCATTACCGTCAAGTGTTTTGCTTATTTGCTGCGACGACACACCACTCACCACCTGCACCGCACTACGCACACCGCGCATCAACGACAACTCGGTATCCGAACGCAATTGCGCCACCACTTGCACACTTTCCAACACAAGCGATGCCTCTTCCATATTAATATTCACTATGGTTGGCTTGCCTGCTTCTACACGCACATTCGGTATGCGTTGTGTGTTGTACGACACGTACGAAACAACAAGTGTGTAAGTGCCCGCCCCAACAGTCAAGTTAAACTTCCCATCAATATCGGCAGTAGTACCGTTGGTAGTTCCTTCAATTAAAATTGCTGCACCAGTAAGTGGCTCGTTGTATTTTTTATCCATTACAAGGCCTTGTATCGACGTTTGGGCAATGATTACCTGAACACTTAATGCCATAACAACCACTGTCAGTAGTCGATAAATTGTCTGAATTTTCATCTCTGAATTTTGATTATAATTATGGCGCAAAATTACGACATGCATATTTCATTTAAAATAAGAATATGTTACAATCAAGTTACTTTAGCAAACCCGAAACACGAAACACAAAACACGAAATAATAAATAAATCTGGGCGTGCCCCTACGGGTCGGGCTTTCGGCACGGCATCCACAAAGCCACCACCCTGCTAGCGCGGATTTGCAATCCGTGCTCCCTTTCGGGGCACAAATTGCAATCCGCACCAGCTGTGGGTGGTGCCTTTGTGGCTGACAGAGAGTGCCTCTATCCCTCACGCATCGGTAACCGCACCTGCTATGCGTTGTATTAGAAGCATCGATTTTCGTAAACTTTTAAAAAAAAAGAGGAGAACAAATATGCTCCCCTCAATTTAAATTTCATTTATAAAAACATTACTTTATTGTAATAAATGGCAACTGACTACCACTAAAGTACTGTGGCATTTTGCCATCCCATTTATTAATAGCCATTTCTTGCAATACCATGGCCGATAGCGATGCTTGTTTAATCATTTGTGCTTCGGCTTCGAGTTTCATACGCTCAAGTGTAAATTTTGCTGTCAAAGCACCTTGTTCGGCCACTTTTTTATCTTCGATAGCCTTGTTAAACTCATCGCTAAAATCGTGATTGATAATTAATAAGCTTTTCACCATAATACCACTACCCGCTACCTGATTGGCAAAAGTGGTATTGATACGGCTCGATATCTCGGCACGTTTTTCAACAAATGTCTCAATTGGATATTCGGCAATCACAGCATTTATTTTTTCTGATATGGTTGGACGAATAAGTGTGTTTTCGATATTCTGACCATAAGTTTGATACACACGCCCTAAAACAGTGGGGTCCAATGCATAAACAAGTGCCACCTCAACAACTATTGTTTGTATATCGCTCGATGACACTTCTGTTTTCAATGTCAAATTATTATCGCGTATCGACAATCTCCGAATCTCATCGGTAAATGGCATTTTAAAGTTCAAACCTTCGTCGGCAACAGTGTGCATTTTACCAAAACGCAATACAATGGCTCTTTCGCCCGTTTCGACAGTATAAAACGATGATGCAAAGAAAATAATGAGCACAAGGGCCACAAGTCCTGAAATAATGTAATTGTTGTAGTTTTTCATGAGAAATTTATTTTTTATGTTGATAATTATTTGTTTGATGTATAGTTTACTAAAAACAAATATACAAAAAACTTTAGCAAATGGGCAACAACACACTACAAAAGGCCTAATTTGGCAAAAGCAAATTTACTTAGGGGCTTTGTAATATATATAAAATCCGATAGCTAAAAACACAAAGTTTGGCAACCATACCGATAAAAATGGCGACATGCTGCCATTAACCGAAAACGAAGTACTCATGGTTTGCGCCAAAATATACACCGCACTCAATGCCAAGCCAGCACCTAAGTGCAAACCGGTGCCGCCCCGCACTTTACGCGACGATAGCGAAACACCCATCAAAGTCATAATAAACGCGGCCAATGGCGAAGCAAAACGCTTATAATATTCGTTCTCGAAACCCTGTATATTACCCACACCTCGCTGCTTTTGCCTTACAAGATAACTGTACAACTCGTCGTTGCGCATTTGTGGGCTCTCGGCCGAACTAATAAACAACTCGAAAGGCTCAACTTTTATCACCGTATCCATCTCCATGCCCTTCGAAATGCTTTCGCGCATACCTTCAAAATCGCGCTGCAAATAATCCTGCAACTTCCAGCTGTGCGCCGAATCCCACGTTATGGTTTGCGCCGTTAAACGCGAAACGAGCTTTTTCCCTTCAAACTTTTCCAACGAAAAACGATAGCCTGTATTAACAGGTATATCGAAACGTTCGATATACATTATTATGCCAGGCTCCACTTCCATTTGTATATTTCGTGCATTGTCCGACTTTATCTTCTTCACATATTTATCCTCAAAATCGAGCATGGTTTTGGTCGAACCTGGAATTACATAACCACCTAAAACAAACGAGAGTAACGCTATAACCAATGCCGACAAAAAATAAGGGCGCAACATTCGGTTAAAGCTTATGCCGCTAGCCAAAATTGCAATAACTTCGGTGTTTGAAGCCATTTTCGATGTGAAAAATATTACAGCAATAAATGTAAACAGCGGACTAAACATATTCATATAAAAGGGTATAAAATTGAGATAATAGTCCTTCACTATCTCGTTGAATGGCGCATTGTTATCGAAAAACTTATCCAATTTTTCGGTCAAGTCGAAAACTATTGCAATACTCAATATCAACACAATAGAAAAAAAGTAAGTACCAAGAAACTTACCAATTATATATATATCGATACGTTTTAAACCTAAGTTACGATAATTAAATTTCATTTTTGATGATTGCCTAATGATTAAAATAAAAACACAGCACTGTCAATTCAGCATTTAGCATGCAAAGATAGCACATTTTTATTGGCTATAAACATCTGATTGTTTTAGGCGTATTAAGATTATTTAAAAAGCTAATCGAAAAAACAGAAACAACAAAAAAAAAGAATTGCACAGCCCCCTAATACCGATTGCACAAACAATATAGCCCAATTTCGACAGAGTCTCATTGTTCTATTTGTTTGTTCCGATTCTCGGAATTTCGAAATACTCAATACGCTACGGCATTAACAACAGTAGACATATAAAATGACTTTGGGTCATTTTATATGTACAGTTGGTATAACATCCTAAAGGGTGAACAAGATGGGGACTTATGAGAAAAACTCAACATTAAAAAAAAGAAGATTGAATTTCGCTCTGTCATATTAAAAACAGCAACGAACTTCAACCTTCATTAAATCAATCCCAAAATGCTAATAATTCAATTTCAACCAAAAAACCATTTATGCAACTCGCCATAATGTTTTTGATATAAGCTAAATCCATCTTTAATAATTTCGAGTGCCGTTTCGCGGTCGAAAAATTTCTCAACAACCACCGTTTTGTTTTCGAGTTTGGTATAATCTTCGAAAAAGCTCATGGTTTCGGTCACCATATGCTGTGGCAACTCACTTATATCGTTAAAGTGATTTACGCTAGGGTCGCCAGCAGCTACAGCAATAATTTTGTCGTCGGCCTCACCATTATCGAGCATTCGCATCACACCAATCACCTTTGCAGGCACAATGCACAAAGGCACCACCTCAATTTGCGAAAGTATCAATATATCCAATGGGTCGCCATCGGCACAAAACGAGTGCGGAATAAAACCATAATTGTGTGGGTAATATACCGAGGTATAAAGCACCCTATCGAGCAGCAACAAGCCGCTTTCTTTATCGAGTTCGTACTTGGCACGTGTGCCTTTTGGTATTTCGATAATACCATTTACATATCCATTTTCGGTAAATTTTGGCGACACATGGTGCCATGGATTAAAGTTGTTGCGCATGTTTTTTTATCCAATAATTTGTTCTGCGTGATTTTTTGTTTTTACTTGCTTGGGTTCGATAATGCGTTCGACACAGCCATTTTCGTCGATAATAAATGTTGTACGAAACATCCCCATATAAGTTCGTCCATACATCGACTTCTCGCCCCAAGTGCCAAATTGTTCCGAAAGTTTCAAATCGACATCGGCAATTAACTGAAAAGGCAATTGCTGCTTTGCAATAAATTTTTTGTGCGAACTTGCACTATCGGCACTTACACCCAATATTGCGTAACCCTTTGCTTGCAAAGCGCTGTAGTTGTCGCGCAAACTACAAGCTTGAGCCGTGCAACCGGGCGTGCTATCCTTAGGGTAAAAATACAATGCGAGCTTTTTTCCCGAAAAATCCGAAAGCTTAACTTCAACCCCATCTTGGTTTACTCCAAGAATTTCGGGTGCTTTGTCTCCAATTTTTAATGCCATAAATAAAAGTTTTTAAATGTTTGCAAGTGTTTTTTCAAGGTATAAACATTTTATCTTAAAAATTGTTTAGTGCAAGCTTATTTCTTATTAAAAATCCACCGTGCTTCTTGCTTCGACACTACAAAAAGCTATGGCGAACAGAGAGATATTAAGCGGACAATATTAACACGCAAGTGCGTATTTGAGTTTTTCAGCAGCCCCTAAATATAGAACAAGCGTTATTCTAGCGACTTGACCTTTGCAATAATTTCATAATGATGAGTAAATCCAATACTTAAAAAGAATCTAAGCTGCTCGGCGATTAAATCGTCCTACATTAGCGGACGATTTATTGAATATTGATTTACACCTATCAGAAAATACTTTTTTCAAGCTTCGAAAAATTGCCTCATTCGCTTAATATTTACTGGATAGAATCCACGTAAACCTGGAAGTTCATGCTGTGATTTTTTCGAATTATCCATCTTGAATTCAACTTGCAAATGCAACTTTTAGTCGACGGAGAATAAGTGAGAAA
>CAZEVV010000042.1:0-16972 GCA_964515675.1 uncultured Paludibacter sp.
AAAAAAATGGTGCAACCCAGCATGGCTATGTGTGTAAAAAGCCCAAGCATAAGTAACTCGCGATAACGACGCTGTTCCCATTGCGGACGAAATTTTCGCCACAGCAAACCTATGGCTACCGAGCTTAGTATAACGGCAACACCCATATACACGCCATCGCCACCAAACGAAATGCGATACAGCGCCAATACTACAGCTGCTATTGCCGAAGGTATAAAACCTAAAAACAAAGCCGAAACAGATAGCAATATGGAGCGCGTATCAAAAAAAATGCCTGTCGACAAATTCCATGGCATAAGTATAAGCAACAAGCCAAAGGCAGCTGTAACCAGACCATACATGAGCTTAAATACAATTGTTTTGTCGCGTTTTTTACCTAGCCAAAACACATCGAAAAGCAAGCTAAAGCTTAGCAATACAACAATATTTTGCACCAAGCTAATAAAAAATGATTTCTCCATTGTGATGTACCTTAAAATTTATCTTTCGTTTGTATACAAACACACAATCAAACAAAATTAATTGTATTAGGTTTTGAATGATTGTTTGGCTTTACTCCAAATTTAAATTTGACTATATGTTTAATACTCATTTTATTTTTCCTCAACCTAAGTATTGCTACAATAACACCATGATTGAATTAATAAAATTGGAGTTTCACAAAGTAAAAAATTGCGACTACAAAAATAAGGCAATCTATCAAAATATAATCATTATGTCATCACTTCAATTTGAATTTTTGTGCCTTTTCCAACCAAACTTGCAATTTCTAACTTAGCGTCCATAAGATTTGCACGTTCGCGTATATCGAGCAAGCCATACGATTTTGTTTTTCTTTCATTACTTGTATCAAAACCACAGCCATTATCTTCAATCGAAACAATTAATCTGCGGCCAGTTTTACTAATATAAAGTTGAACATAGCTCGCATTAGCATGTCGCGCAACATTATTAAGCGCCTCTTGTACAATGCGATACAATGCAATCGACTTTTGAATTGTCAGTTCAATTTTATTGGTATTGCACACAAATTCGCATTGCACATTATAGGCATTTTCGAAGTTTACAAGCAATAGTCTTACGCCTTCAACAAAGCCAACAATATCCAAAATATCGGAGCGCAAATCGGTCGTAAGTTTACGCGAAGCATGTACCGTTTTTTCAACCGACCCAATAACTTGCGAAATATTATCGCGTATCAAAGTCGCGTTGAGTTCGCTTACCGACTTTTCGAACATTTGACGCATCATACCCAAGTGCATTTTTACAGCTAATAGGGGCTGACTCACCGTGTCGTGTAACTCGCGTGCCATAAAAGCGCGTTCTTCTTCACGAATAGTTTGCAAGTGCGAAGCGTACATTTTTAATTCCTCGCGCGATCGACGCAATGCTTCTTTGGCCAACCTACGCTCGGTTATGTCCTGCACAACCGCCGAAATGTATATTGGCGCACCTTCGCTTGAATACTCAATTTTGCCCAACACATGTACCCAACGCTCCACTTTGTCGTTTAACCTACAAATTTTAAATTTAGTGTCGAACATTTTTTTCTGTTCGCTAAATTTGTATCTAAAATATTGCAATGTTTCAAATTTGTGCTCAGGGTGTACAATTTGACCCAAACATTCGAGTGTGCAATTGCGCACATTATCGATACCCAAAATTGAAGGTATAAGTTCCGAACCCTTCATTTGTTCATCGATAAAACTATAGCGCAAATGCCCTAAATTAGCTAAACGATGTGCATCGTGCAACATTTCTTCGTTCATTTTTCGCTCAGTAATATCAATAATGAGCCCTTCGAGAGCTATCACTTGATTATTGTCGTCGAAAATCGGCACACCTTGTTCCCAAACCCAACGTAATTTGTTGTTTTTAGTTCTGATGCGATATTCCTCGCACAGAAAACTTTTTTCGGCTACTACCTTTTGCCATTGCTGCCACAAATGCGCTCTGTATTCAGGCAATATCAGATCGTTATAGTTAATATCGCCATTTACAAAATCGTGTGGTGTATAACCTGTAAGCTCCACACAACCTTCTGATACATATTGCATGCTCCAATTTGTATCTTAAAACATATTGGTGCTACATGATAGCCGACTTGCTGATACATATTGCATGCTCCAATTTGTATCCATTGCGCATCGATATGCAATACCCGGAATATTCTCAATGAGCACTGCTTTGCTACGTTCGCTTTCGCGCAGGGCCTTTTCGGCCATGTATTTTTTACTTACATCCGAAAAAACAATCACTACGCCTACAATCTCATCATTGTTATTGCGTATTGGCGCAGCACTGTCGGCAACATAATGGCAAATGCCCTGTTTCGACATTAAAATAACGTTTGATTCGATAAAATGTACTTTGCCATCGACCAGCACATTGCGTATGTAACCGTCTCTATCAAAACCAGTTTCAACACCCTGCAAATCAAACACATCAAACACATATCGCCCAATTGCATCGGCTTTGTTCCACCCCGACATTCTTTCGGATGCTGGATTTAAATCGACAATTTTTGCCTCAGCGTCGGTAATTATTACGCCATCGCCAATAGCATTAAGTGTGAGGCGCAATTTCTCTTCCTTGTGATGCAATGTGGAATTAAGTACCCTAATATTATTTATCGTGTCGTGTAATTTTTTATTTAAATAAACACGTTCGGCTATTTCGTTTACAAAAAGTTTAAATAATTTTACCGTTCCAACAAATTGCGATTCGGACATATAGCTGATTTCGTTGTATGCTTTTTCTATGTCCGATTTGTCCATTTGCAATTCGTCGGCAATACGCAGCACACTCGTAGGAATGCTTGTTGTACTACGAATATTACCAATAAAAAAGCTGCCGATTCTGGCTCCTTTTACCAACAATGGCACCACTGCATCCCACAATCCCGAAATGGGGCATTTACGTATAAAATGATCATCTACACCCATTACCTCGTTGGTACTGAGGCCATGAATACAATTAAGTTGCCCAATAGCCGATTTACGAACAATATCGCGACATAAACGACATTTGCCACTTTCGTTTGTTACCATAGCTCCCTCATTGTCAACCAACACACAAGCCACACCAGTTATTTCCGAAAACTTATCTTGCAATGCCTGAATTTCTTCTAATTCGACATTCATATCAAAATAAGACGAGAGTTTAAAATTTTTAAAATGTTCCACAACAAAAAAAGGTTAATCTAAATCAATTTTTAATCAATACAAATATTTCAACACTCAGAACTCAATACTCAGAACTCAGAACTCAGAACTACAAACTCTTCATTTCATAAGGAATCACTAGCTTCACAGCAGTGCCTTTGCCTGGTGTGCTAGTTATCGACACTTCACCATCGAGCAAATAGGCACGCTCTTTCATGCCTAACAAACCAAATGAGTCGACACGGGCTTTTCGGGTGCTATCGAAACCAATGCCATTGTCGACAATAGTTAGCTCAAGACCTTTGTCGACACGCAAAATTTGCACTTGTACTTCGCTTGCCAAGGCATGTTTTGCAATATTGGTAAGTGCCTCTTGCACAATACGAAATAGTGCTACTGCTTGTTGCGGGCTGAGCGATAACTGCTCGAGTTCCGACGTGAAGCTACAATTTATTTGCTGATGTTCGGCATAAGCTTGCACATGTTGTCGGATGGCATCAACAGGCCCGAGCATATCGAGTACTGCAGGGCGCAAATCGGTCATTATCCTTCGGGCTGCTTTTATTGTATTGTCGATAAGTCCAGCCATATGTTTCATAAGCTCAATAATTTCGGCAGCAGCGGCATCGTTTTCGATGGCCTTGGTGCGCAATTGCAACATGCCCAAATCGAATTTCACCGCCACAAGAATTTGTCCTAACTCATCGTGTATCTCGCGCGAAAGCAAAATGCGTTCCTCTTCGCGCACATTTTGCAAGTGAGCAGCAAACTCTTTGAGCTGTATTTGCGATGCAACAAGCGCTTCTTCGGCTATTTTTTTATCCGTTATATCGATATTAAATCCGGCAATACCTATTATTTCGTTGTTGAGTTTTATTGGGAAACATATTTGATGATAATATCTATCTTCGCCTTTTATGGTGTAAATAATTTCATCGTTAATTATTTCGCCTTTCATTACACGTTTGTTGTTTTGTAACCAAACTTCACGTGCTGCATCATCAATATCCTGATCATCGGGTTTCTTTCCTAAACTTGACCCAAAATCTTCGACTAACTTTTTATTCTCAAGTATACCAACATTATTCGTGTCGCGGGCCCATATCATAAAAGGCACATTATCAATAAAAGTACGTAAAAACATTTCGCTGCGCTGCAATGCTTTTTCGGTTTCCTTGCGCTCGCTAATATCGGTAAAACACAGCAACAATCGTTTTTCGGCATCCGTTTCGATGAGTGCTGTCGATGCCAATAAATACACCTCTTGCTCAACATTATTAATCACAAGTTTACTGCTAAACTCAATATTGTTGTGTGTGCGGCCAGTACTTAAACTATCTTCCATGGCCAAGCGAAGCACACAGCCAGTGCAATTATCGCTAGCCCCACAGCCATTAGGGTTGCCAATAGCATTTATACAATTAAACACGCCAACGGGGTCGATATTGTTCAGCAAAGCTTCTTTTAATCCAATATAATCCGAAAATGCATTGTTGGCAAATTGTATACTGCGCTTTTCGTTGAGCACACACATCATTACAGGCGCATTGTCGTAAATGGTTTTAAGTTCAATGCGATTGCGCTCTAACTCCAACTCGGCCTTTTTGCGCTCCGATATATCATGTCCAATAATTTGTATAGCTTTTTGACCTTCGTACATTATTGGCATAACTTTAATTTCGGCATACACTTCGGTACCATCGAGGCGCAAGTATTTTTCTTCCACAGCCGGTAGTATCATATTGACAGGCGCTTGCGAAACAAAAAACATGCGTTGCAAAACCAGCTCGTGATTATCGGGGTGTATAAAATCGGTAACCGGATGCCCTAACATATCATCTGGCGAACTCGCACGCATCATTTGCCAAGCAGCATTGTTGATAAATGCAATTTTATTATCAACATAAATGGTTATTCCTTCGGGCGAATTATTGATTAAATCGCGGTATTTTTGCTCGCTATTTTCGAGTGCAACAATTGCATTTTTACGTTGCGTTATTTCGGTAAAAATTCCTAACAACAGCGTAGGCTGTCCTTCAATCTCAACAAACGAATTATCAACTTCTACCCATTTTTTTGCACCATCCCAAAGTGTGAGCTCTTTTTCGATGTGTTGCGCTACATTACGTGTAGCAAAACGCTGTTGATGCATTTCGATGACGTGTGCTTTAGCATCCACAGGGTATAAGTCGGCAATTGTTTTGCCCTCAATATGCGATCGGTCGACACCAAAAATCCTACAAAAAGCATCGTTTACACGAACAATAACACCTTCGGCATTCGTAAGGCGTAAGCCATTGGAAGCATTTTCCCACACTGCACGAAACTCCATTTCCGATTTTTTCACCAATCGTTCGCTTTCGCGTATGGTGGTTACATCTTCTACTAAGCCAACACCACCCATTATGCTGCCATCTTCCAACTTTATGGGTGTAAATATCGCTTTAATATATGGACTGCGAGCACCTGTTTCCGAAACATAAACATCGTCGTAAGCACAAGATTCTCCAGATATTGAAGCTTGAATTGCAGCTACAATTTTAGTATTTTTCAGTTTCTTAGTATCTAAGCCAATAAGTTTTGCACGCGTTGACCCCAACAAGCTTACAAAACTTTCGTTACAATCAATTATTTTACCTGCAATATCATAATACAAAATGCCATAAGGCGAATTTTCGAATATTGAGCGATATTTCTCTTCGCTTTCGAGCAATCGCCTTTGTTCGATTTTGCGTTCCGACACATCGCGAGCAATAAATACCAAGCCTCTAATTTCACCTTCGCTATTGTAAATATTACCTCCTTTTACTTCGATGTCGAATACAGTTCCATCTTTCTTAATGCTCTTATATTCGTGTGGCCCAGAGTGTATGCCCGCTTTCATTTCTTCGAAATTCGCAACCATTCGTTCCAAATCTTCGGCACTCGTGAATTTGCGAATGTCTTGACCGATAACATCAGCCGATGTATCGAAACCATAATTTTTCACCGCCGACTCCGAAGCCATAATTACTTTGCCTATAGTGTCGGAAATAATAATGCTATCGGGCGATGCATTAAGTATTGCGCGGTACAAAGCTTCGCTCTCTTGTAGTTTTTGCTGACTTATATGACGCTCCGTAACATCGCGCGAGACGAAAAGCAATTTACTTGGTTTTCCATCCAAGTCGTACACCACATTGCCATTTACTTCGACAAACAAAAAGCCCCCATCTTTCTTTTTCATTCGATACTCTTTGGGACCAAGTGGTGCCAAAAGCATTTTCCGAAAATTCTCCATCGCATAAGGCAAATCGGTTTCGTACACCAACTCGAGCATATTTTTGCCAATAATAGCTTCTTGGGCATTATAGCCGAGCATTTGCACCGAAATATTGGATGTTAAAATAATGTTTCCTTCCAAATCGGTTAGTGTAATATCGTCGGGCGATGTTTCTACAATTGATTGATATAGCGCATTGCTTTGCGCCAATTCGGCTTCGGCCTTACGTCGTATTTCATTTTCTTTTCGTAAATCTTCGAGCAATTTGAGGGTCGCCATATTTATCGTCTCCAATTCGCTTGTACGTTCGGCCACCAATGCTTCGAGCCTTTCTTGCACGTTGCGTTGGTCGTCGGCATTGCGTTTAATCTTTACCATTGCACGCAATTGCGCCACAAGCTCGCTCTCGTCGATAGGTTTAGCCAAAAATGCTTCGGCACCAAGCTCTAAGGCCTTTACGCGGCTCGCTTTATCGTCCTTTATTGCAGTTACAAAAACTACGGGAATATGTTGCAAATTAGAATCGGATTTTAGCCGTTTGCATGTTTCGAAACCATCCATAACAGGCATTACCACATCGAGTAAAATAGCATCGGGCATTAGTGTTTTAGCCAATTCGAGGCCCTTAGCACCTGAGTTTGCAGTGTGTACAGTTACATTTTGCAAATGCTCCTCGATCAACACTTTGATAGTAATTAAATTATCATTGTTGTCGTCGATAGCCAAAACCTTTACATCTTTAAATTCCATATAAAATCGATTTTATGGTTTTACAAAATTCTTTTTCGTCGATAGGCTTAGCCAAATAAGCATCGAAACCATGCGATAGGATTGTTTCGCGTTCGCTAGTCATTGCACTTGCGGTAAGCGCTACTACAGGTATTTTTTTTGTTCGCGCATCGCTCCTTATTGCTTTAAATGCATGTATACCATCGAGTTCGGGCAATGCAATATCCATTAAAATTAAATCGGGCTTGTGTTTTACAGCCATGGTTATTGCTGCTCGTCCGTCATAAGCTTCTATTATTTCGAAATTATTATCCAAAATAGCTTTTACTGTAAATAAATTATCGGGGTTGTCCTCCACAATTAAAACAGTGCGTGGAGGCATTTCGGCATTTCGTTTGCAATATGCATGTCGCTCATCTGTGTCAGCTATTTTGGGTTTACCCATCATATTGGCCAATGCAACTAACAATTCGTTTTTGTTTACATCACCCTTTTGTATAAGTTGATGTATATTATTGCTTTTGAGGCGTTTCAAATCGTCGTTTGTTATGTGCTTAGCCGTGAGTATAAGCACCGGAACAGCACTTGTCGACTTGTTATTTCGAATAAGCTCGAGCAATTCGAAACCATCCATTTGCGGCATCATTAAGTCCAAAATCATTGCGTCGGGCACTTTGCTGTGCAAAAGTTCAATAGCCTCGGCACCATTGCGAGCAACCATAACATTGTAATTATTTTCTTCGAGGAAAAATTTTATTTGTACAATGGCAGGATCGCTATCTTCGACCAGCAATACAGTTTTGTTGCGCAACGATTGGGCATCGATAGGCACAGCAACAGGCTTGATGTCGACATGCATTTCGCTTAGGCCATCTTTAAATTTCTTTGGCAATAACAAAGTAAATATCGAACCTTTGTTCAACTCACTTTCAACTTTTAAAGTAGCATGCAGCGCCTCGGCATATTTTTTTGCAATCGAAAGTCCTAAGCCTGTGCCACCAAAACGCCTTGTTGTGCTGCCATCGGCCTGACGGAATTCGTCGAAAATATGACTAATATTCTCTTGGGCAATACCAATTCCTGTGTCGGCAACGGCTATTGCTATATGATTTTCATTTTCAACAATTTCGATACTTACTTTGCCTTTGTCGGTGAATTTTATGGCATTACCCAAAAGATTTTGCAATATATGTCTGCATTTTACGTAGTCGGTTTCTATTTGCAATGGTTCTGCCAAAAGTATTTTCTCGAATATCAAATCTTTTTCGCTCGCCTGTGCCGATATTAACGAATGCATTTCGCTCACCATGTCGTTTATGTCAAAAGTGCTCAGTTCAATCTCGTCGCGACCCGATTCAATACGTGCCAAATCGAGAATATCGTTGATCAGGGCAAGCAAATGCTTACCATTGCGCTGTATAACATCGATATAGCTATATTCGTCGGCTGGTATTTTATCGGCCAATCGACGTCCCAAAACGCCCGAAAGTGCAATTACTGAGTTGAGTGGCGTTCGCAATTCGTGACTCATGTTCGACAAAAAGACCGTTTTTAAACGATTGGCCTCTATCAATTGCTGCTTTTGCATTTCGAGTTCGGCATTTTGTTGCCCCAACTCGGCCGATTGCGCACTCAACTCATTGTTTTTACGCGTAATCAACAACTCATTTTCGGTGAGCGTTTGGTTGAGATGGCGCAAATAGATTTCGCGGTTTTTTGTTTCTGTTATGTCGCGCAATGTTACAAACACGCCCAAAACCTCATTGTCGGCATTGCGATATGTAGCAGCATTAAATAATACTGGAATGTTGTGTTCGCCAATAATTTGATTTTCTTTATTTACAACTATGCCAAAATCAAATGCTTCTTTGTGCGAAATTTTGGCAGCCTGTGCATCGACAAACAACGAGTGAAATGCCCTTCCGATAAGCGATGCTCTATCAACACCTGTAATATCAGACAAGGAATGATTGACATCGGTTATAACACCATCTTTATTGATAGTCAACATTGGGTCGATAGATGCTTCGATAAGCGCTCGGTTGTATGCACTACTGTCAGCCAAAGCTTTACTCTTTTGCTCAAGTTCCTCGGCCAGTTTGCGCATGCGTCTATACGACAACACCCCATCAACACGCGCAGTGATTACATCGAACGATTTTTCGAGTAATTTCTCGCTCGCTCTATCAATATTGCGCACCGATGCAAGTGAAATGATAGCTGCAACTTCGCCAGCAATTACTACAGGGATATTAATTAGTTCGCGCGGCACAATGTCGCCTGCCGATGTTTGAAAAATAAAGTTTGTATCGAGTGGTAAATTTTTGATATACGAGATGCGCTTTGTTGTAAGCACCTCACCAAATTCGCCTTCGCGTATGTGCGCATTGAACTTATAGTCGATTTTACTCATTTTCATACCTACACTTTCGTATAAGTAATAATGCGATTTGTCGCGACTCAAAACATATACACCACCAACTTGCGTCATCAGTGTTTGGCACAAATAGCTCAATAAATTATTGAAGAATTTATGCGCATTTATCTCGCTCAACATTAAAGTTGAAAGCTGTGAGTAGTTTTGTTGCAGTATTTTTTCTTCTTCAAAATAATCGAAAAGTTCGTTGAAAGTTTGCGACAATACATTTAATTCGGTAGTAACTGTTTCGCTGTTTCGTATGTTGTTGTGCCCATTTTTATAATCGTTGATGGTTGTAATCATTTCTTTGATGGGCGTTTGCACGTTTTTGAACAAGAAATAGGCTATTAACAAAACCACAGCAATTATAATACTTATGAGCACTACAAAATTGGCAACAACATTGGCCTTTATCTTTTGCGAGTTCTGAAAACGCTGCTCTGATAGTTTATTCGAATTTTCTGAAATATTATTTACTTCATCTATCATTTTATTTCGCAAGACACCAACTTCGCCTGTTGGGCTCACACTATCCATAAATCGACCAACCTCTCCAACTTTGGCTAATTGCAAATTTTTTTGCCGCGTAGTGTTCCAGTTTACAAATGCCTCGTAGGCACGCTCAACATCAGACTCATCACCTGTATAATAAAGCTTTAGCTCATCAAAAAGCCTTTCTGATTGTTTCGCCTTGAATTCTATCGCAGCATTTGCTTCGTTTATTTCTTTTTCGGTTTTGGCTAACATAATATCACGGGTATGTACGCGCATGATTTGGAAATTAACTTGCAATTCGCCCACAGCTCTACGCACTTTAAACGAATGATTGTACAACAACTCAACATTGTGGTTAATGTCCGAAAACTTTTGATATGTTTCGTTCGCCAAAAACAATATCAAAGCAATTACTAATATGATGCCGAAAATAAATTGTGAACCTATGGAGAATGTTTTTCTTTTCATATCTTGCCAGAAATTGTATTAGTATTTTTTAGTTTTAATAAAAAAAATATCGTTTAAATTTATATTAAGTAAGTACAATAAATTTATTTATAGCATCATTTGAACCTGCCTATTTGTGAGTTTCAAAATTTTTTCTTTTGACCTTTCAAAGTAAACATTTACTTATCAATTAATTTTGATTACATACTTACATAATATACATTCTTTTTTGAATCAGATTTCGCACTTTTTGTGTTTTCCTCCTCTGTGTTTCAAAACGCTCAAATTTACACAAAAAAAATTTTATCAAAATTTACAAACAACTTACTTCGAAGGCTCAAAACCCAATTACACAATTGCAAATGTGTTTTAACTATCAATGCTAATCACATTCAGTTTTCGTCATTCAAATTATTTTCGAATAAAAATACCCGATTGTTGAACATGTTCGACAAAGCCTTTTGCTTGAAACATATCGCGCTCACTTTCGCTTGTCATTACATAGGCTTTATTGGCCATGCATTTTGCAATTTTATCAAATATCTTATTTGCATTTTCCTTGTCGTAATATATCAACACATTGGCACAAATAATTAAATCGAAATCGCCAAATACACTTTCGGGCGGACAGCTACAATTATCGTCCGTTAAATCGAATTTATTGAACGATACTCCTTCTATCAGTTTTTTATCGACCACAAAGCATTCGCCTTTTTCCACACTGAAGTAGTGTTTTAATCGTTTTTCAGTTACTTGCTCAATGTCTTTGTACTTATACCTACCAGCTTGTGCAAATTGTATTTGTTGCTCGTCGATATCCGATGCAAAAAGTTTTACATCGATATTTCCACCATGTAAATAGCGCAACTCGTCGAGCAATATTGCCACACTGTAAAGCTCTTGCCCACCTGCTGCCGCCATCGACCAAACACGTACCGTTTTGGAGCCCGATTGTGTTTTTCGAGCAATTATTTCGGGTAAAACTACTTGTTGAAGCACCGAAAAGCTATAATTATTTCGAAAAAAACAACTCGTCGAGTTATTTAAATTTTCGACAAAATGCATGGCTTTGTCATTATCTTGAGCAATTTCAACGATATATGCTTCAATTGCTTCGGGCAATGCACTGCCAGCCAATCGTTGCAAACGCTGTTTAATATAATTGTCATTGTAACGCCTTACAATGCGCCAATGCTCAGGCAACAATGCGTTGCTGAGCTTCGATGTATAATCTTCCATATATAATACTTCGTTGCAAGGGTTGGCGGACCATTGCTTTTTTGTTAGTTAATCTGACAAAAATATAAAAAAAATCAACACCAAAGCTAATTGATGTTGATTTTTAAAAGAATATACTAAAATACACTGCGATTAATATGTTGTAATTGATAGGTGCATATACGCATTATTCAATATCTTTTTTATAAACATAACCGTAAAGCATACCTACCATAAGCGAACCACCTACAATATTGCCTAAGGTTGAGGGCATTAGGTTGTTTACTAAAAAGCTTGTCCAACTTATATCAGCGCCATAAAAAATGGCTGTTGGGATAAAAAACATATTGGCTATACTGTGCTCAAAACCTATTGCCACAAAAGCCATTACGGGAAACCAAATGCCCACAATTTTACCTATCGTATCTTTGGCAGCAAAAGCCATCCACATGGCCAAGGCTACCAACCAATTGGCGCCAATGCCTTTAAGAAATACTTTGTAAAATGGCAAACTTGTTTTTGCCTCGGCCAAATGTATAATGGAATCGTGCCACGGCGATTTGTCGAACACACCAGTGAGATACACCATAAAATAAGCAAAAAACAATGCTCCAACAAAATTGGCAAAATACACAATGCCCCAATTGCGCAAAATTTGTAACGCACTCACGCGCTTTTGCATAAATGGCGGAATAAAATAAGCAGTATTTCCTGTAAACAAATCGGCGCCCGCAATGGCACAAAGCATGAGTCCGATAGGGAAAGCCGCTCCCATTAAAAACCTTTGTAACCCAGGGTTTGTTGCTGCTAATTGCGGCACGCCACCACCAATAATGACGGCAAGCAATCCGCCAATCGAGATATAAACCCCAGCCATAAAGGCCAATACAAGCGTTTTCGATCTTTTAGTCGAGGCTTTCAGCTCGGCTGTTGCGCATACTGTTTCAACAACTTCGCGCGGTGTGTTGTAATTCATTATTTCGTGTTTCGTGTTTCGTGTTTCGTGTTTCGTGTTTCGTGTTTCGTGTTTTGTGCCTGCCTCACGAAGTATGAGGGAGGTTTCGTGCCTGCTTCATGAGATACGAAGGAGGTTTTGCCTCACATTTTCTAAGGAAGCCTCCGGTTTATAGCACAATATATTTAAATCGTAAATTGTAAATAAAAAAATCGTAAATACCATTAATTTACCACCACTTCTTTCACATATTGTTTAAAAATATTGGCTACCGTTTTTAGTTGCTCGGGAGTGTTTTGCTCCACGCCTTCGAGTTCGTATTTCCAGCCCAAGGCCTCGTACTTGTGCGCACCAAGCTTATGATAAGGCTGTATTTCAATTTTTTGCACATTGGTCATGCATTGCAAAAATTGCCCTAAAGCGTGCAAATGCGCCACATCGTCGGTGTAGTTGGGCACAAGCACGTAGCGCAACCACACGGGTACATTTTGCTCGTGCAGGTATTGTGCTGTTTTGAGCGTTGCTTTGTTCGAAACGCCCGTTATACGGCGGTGTGCAGCATCGTCAAATTCTTTTACATCGAGCAAAACCAAATCGGTATATTGCAACAACTCCTTCACATCATCGTTCAAAATGCTGCCATTGGTATCGATACAAGTATTAAAACCTTCGGCTTTAAGCATTTTAAAAAATGGAATAAGTGCTTTGGCTTGCATCAATGGCTCGCCACCCGAAACTGTTATGCCACCACGTTTGCCAAAAAAAGGGCGCTGACTGCGCGCCAGTGTCATCAACTCGTCGTAACTATAAGTGCGCGAAGGGCGCTGTGGATCAATTGTATCGGGATTGGCGCAATACAAACATTTGAAATTGCAGGCCTGCAAAAAAAGCACCATACGTACGCCAGGCCCATCGAAAGTACCTAAGGACTCGACAGAATGAACTTTTAACATTTGTATATTTATTACAAACAAAAGAAGCTGCCCGAAAAACATTTCAGACATCTTCTTTTGAATATTTTATTTTGGGATATAATATCTAAATTACATTGCTTCGAAAAAGCTGCGCGAAATAACCTCGATTTGCTGAGCACGTGTAAGGCGCACAAAATTAACCGCATAGCCCGACACACGAATGGTGAGCTGTGGGTAAAGTTCGGGGTTGTTCATTGCATCTTCGAGCATTTCGCGGTTGAGCACGTTCACATTGAGGTGATGCGCACTTTTGGCAAAGTAGCCATCCATAATGCTAACTAAATTTTCGCGGCGTTGCTCGTCGGTTGGGCCAAGTGTTTTTGGCACTATCGAAAAAGTATTCGAAATACCGTCCATCGAGTGCGTATAGTCCAATTTCGACACTGAACTTAACGAAGCCAAAGCGCCATTGGTATCGCGGCCGTGCATGGGGTTGGCACCTGGCGCAAATGGCACACCTTTGGCGCGTCCATCGGGCGTAGCACCCGTTTTGTTGCCATACACCACATTCGAAGTAATGGTAAGAATACTCAACGTAGGCTCCGCATTTTTGTAAGTAGGCAAATCTTTCAACAATGAGTTGAAGTAGATAGGAATTTCGCGCGCAAAAGTATCAACACGGTCATCATCATTGCCATAACATGGAAATTCACCTTCAATTTTGAAATCGGTGGTTAAGCCATGCTCGTTGCGCACAGCCGTAACTTTGGCGTGTTTAATAGCCGAAAGCGAGTCGGCAACAATGCTTAAACCGGCAGCGCCATAAGCCAAATTGATGCGCGGATTGGTATCGATAAGCGACATTTGCGCTTTTTCGTAATAATATTTATCGTGCATGTAATGGATAATGTTCATCGAATCGGCATAAACACGCGATACTTCTTGCATGGCCAACTCGAAGTTACGCATTACTTCGTCGAGGTTCAACACATCCGATTTTAGTGCCGGAATGCCATTGATAATTTGTTTGCCGCTAATTTCGCAACGTCCTTCGTTGAGTGCCAACAAAAGCGTTTTAGCCAAATTGCAACGCGCACCAAAAAACTGTATCTGCTTGCCAATTTCTTGGTACGACACGCAGCAGGCAATACCATAATCGTCGCTACAACGACTGCTTTGCATCAAATCGTCGTTTTCGTATTGTATCGATGAAGTGTCGATTGAAACTTTTGCACAGAAAATTTTAAAATTTTCGGGCAAACGTTGCGACCAAAGCACTGTCATATTGGGTTCGGGCGATGGGCCTAAATTGTAAAGCGTTTGCAAAAAGCGATACGAAGTTTTCGTCACTTTGTGTCGGCCATCGGCCATAGTTCCAGCAATCGACTCGGTTACCCATGTTGGGTCGCCAGCAAATATCTCGTTGTAAGCATCCATGCGCAAGTGGCGCACCATGCGTAGTTTCATTACAAATTGGTCGATAAGTTCTTGCGCAAATTCTTCGGTAATCTTACCTTCGGCAATATCTTTTTCGATATAAATATCTAAAAACGAAGACACATTTCCTAACGACATGGCCGCTCCATCTTGTTCTTTTACAGCTGCAAGATAAGCCAAATACACCCATTGCACTGCTTCTTGTGCATTTTCGGCAGGGCGCGAAAGGTCGAAACCATACATTTTGCCCATTTCCTCCATGGCATACAAAGCTTTAATTTGTTCGGCCACCTCTTCGCGCAAACGAATACGCTCATCAGTCATTGGGCCACCCAAGCTTTTCAAATCGGCTTTTTTGGCCTCAATCAAACGCGCCGTGCCATACAAAGCCATGCGGCGATAATCGCCAATGATACGGCCACGGGCATAATTGTCGGGCAAACCAGTGAGTATACCTTGCGAGCGGAAATTGCGAATTTCGGAGTTGTAAACATCAAATACGCCATCGTTGTGTGTTTTGGCATATTTTGTAAATATTTCTTTAACAATGGGCGAAATGATATAACCATTTTCCGAACAAGCTTTTTCGACAACAGCAATGCCACCATAAGGTTTCATGGCACGTTTCAAAAGCATATCGGTTTGTAAACCTACAATAAGCTCTTTTTCGCGGTCGATATAACCTGCTGCATGCGAAGTAATTGTTGACACTAACTCATTGTCGATGGCGCGAACACCGTTGTTGCTACGCTCCTCTTTGATGGCTTCGAGGCAAATTTGCCAGAGCTGCTTGGTGGTTGCCGAAGGGGATTGAAGAAATGAATCGTCGCCATCATAAGGCGTGATGTTGGCACTCACAAAATCACGAACATTGATTTCGGTTTGCCATTTACCAGGTTTGAAAGTCTGCATAAGTTTGTTTGTAAAATTTGATAAACATATAAGGATTAGTAATTTAATTGAAATAGTGCATGTGTAGCAAAACTATGCTAAGCATGACAATTATTTTCAACTCAAACGCTAATACCTATCTTAATTTGGACATTGATTTATTGCTTTGCAAAATTACAAAAACATTGAAAGCATTACGATGACCATTTGTTATTAAATTCGCTGCAAAATTAATGCTTTTTTAATCAATATCAGGTATTTGATATTTCGAAATATTTTTTATTGTAATAATTACAAACCGCTAATCAACTGAAAACCAAATCAAACAACACATCAAATTATCATTATCAACAAAAGATAAGTGTTGCAACAACACTCATATGTTGTAGAACATGTTTTTTTTGCAATCAAAACTGCAAAAAATAATTATTTTTGTTGGCTGAAATATTAAAACAAACGAAACCAAACACAATTAAATAAGCAAATTAAATCAAATGACAACACAAGAATTAAAAGCTGCTTTCGAAGCTGCTTACAACAAAGCTGCTGAGGCAGTTTACTTTTCGCCCGGACGCGTAAATCTTATTGGCGAGCATACCGATTATAATGGTGGTGCCGTATTTCCATGTGCATTGAGCTTTGGTGCTTACTTAGCAATGGCCAAAAACGACGAGGGCAGAATGAATTTCAAATCGCTCAACCAACCCGAAATTGTTAGCTTGAGCTTCGACCAACTGACAACTCGCCTCGATCAATCGTGGGTAAATTATCCACTAGGCGTAATTGCGCAATTCGTAAAACGTGGCGTGGCCATCAAACAAGGTTACGACATTTTAATTTGGGGCGATGTACCCAATGGCGCTGGACTTTCATCGTCGGCTGCATTGGAAGTGGTTACAGCTTTTGCTTTCAACGACCAATTAGCAACAGGATTTAATCGTACCGTATTGGCCCAAATTGGACAAAAAGCCGAGCACGAATTTGCATTGGTAAATTGCGGTATCATGGACCAATTTGCTTCGGCCAATGGTGCAAAGGACC
>CAZEVV010000043.1:0-16948 GCA_964515675.1 uncultured Paludibacter sp.
TTTGTGGATGCCGTGCCGAAAGCCCGACCCGAGTATTCCGAGGGGCACGCCCAAAGAATAAAAATGAAAAATGAAAAATGAGGGATGAAAAATGAAGAATGAGCAATTTCTTCTCAATTTTCATTTTTCATCCCTCATTTTTATTTAATAAAACATCCAATCCATGTTCTCGTCGGTGTTGCTGCCAGCGAGGGCTGCGTTGCGGGGCGTGGGCTCGTCGGCCGTGAAGCCGAGCAACAGACACATGCCGCGGGGCAAAAGTAGGGTGTGCTTGCCGGGGGCAAAACTGTAGGCGTGTACATTTACCATGGGCAGCGTGGCAAAACGAATGGCATTGCTAATAACGGGGTCGGCTTGTCCGTAGTTGTTGGCCGAAGCATCGACTTCGAGGGTTGGCGCTTTGGCGTATTTCGATTGGTCGTCGCGGAAAAAGCCCACGAGCAAGCGTACTGCGTTTTTGGTTTCGAAAGTGATGCTGGTGCCTGTGCTGGTTTGTTGTGCCGCGTTTACAAGCATGGCGTTTAAACCTTCGAGCTCGGGGGCAAGGGCTTCGATTTTGCTTTCGATGTCGGCAATAATGCTGTTGCCAGCAGTGAGTTTTATGGTTGGCCACTGTGTATCGATAGCAACAACGGCGTTGCGCAGTGGTTTTATAATCACTTTTTGTTGCTTGTTGGCCCCGCTGAGGTTGAGTTTAAGCACTTCGAGATTGCTTTTGTAATTGCTTAACTCCTTTTGGTAATGCACGTACATCTCTTCCCATGTTTTGTTGTTGCCGTCGTTGCCACCAATGGGAATGCGGCGTTGTGCGGTTTGCATGCTGTTGGCGTACAAATAGGTGTCTTTGGTGAGACTGACGAGTTTTGCATAATGCGCAAGACTTTTTTCGAGCAGCGGCACAGCTTCGTCGAGACGCTTAATGTCTTTTCCCCACTGATAGTCGAGCACCAATTTGGCTGCATGCACCTTGTAGTAAAAGAAATGAGCAAACTCGGCATAACTCAACACATCGTTGCGAAGGCGCTGAAACTCGTCGGTGTTGCGCGTGGCTTTGTTTTTAACGGCTTCGATGGCTGCCACGGCTTTGTTGGCGTGCGCCACGGCTTGGTCCACAATGTCGAGCGGCAATTCGCCCACATGGGGTATGTTTTTCCATTGTTTTTCGACAAATTCGATGAGTTTCTCGCCCTCGGGACCGCAGCTTTCGTAAAAGCCTGGGTAGATGCGATATTTGTATGGATTGATGAGTTGCGACACAAACATACCTAACAGCAAAGTTTGACGATTGCCCTCGGTAATGCCAAAGCGACGGAGGAGTTTGGGGGCGATTTCGCCTGTTTCGTCGTAGGCCAACTGCACATTGCGCGCATCGGCATGGCTCATGCCATAGAAATTACCCAATTGTTGGTTCCAATATTTAATCTCATCGGTGCGATTGCGTCCCACTTTCCAAGCATAGCGCCCCCATGTTTTGTACCAAATCCAGTCGCGGTCGATTTGTTTTATACGCTTGCCATTGGGCAATTTGTCGGCCGTGTAGGGCCAATCCCAATACGAAGCCTGTGGGTAAAGGTGCAAAGCATTGGCACCATGAACATTGTGCATGGCATGCACCACTTTTTGTATAAACTCGGGCGAGCCATAGCGCCAAGGTTCGAGATTGGCAAGTATGTGCACATTGCTTATGTGTATGCTGGCCAAGGCGCTGAGGTCGGTATGTATTTTGGTCCACGGGCCACGCGGCTCGTAGGTGGTTAGACTCTCGCCATTGTATTTGTGCATGGTGTAGAGGTTTTTGTAAATGGGCAAAGCGGCGTCCATCACCACTTTGGCATCGGTATCGTGCGCACGCAGTAGAATGGGTGGCTCGTCGGTTTTTCCCAAGGCTTTTAGTCCGTCGCGCACGCCAGGGATAATGGTTTGGGTAAACCACTCCACATCGTTTTCGATGCCGCTCATGGCTTCGCCCAAGCACACCAAAAGACCTACGTTGGGATATTTTTCGATGAAAGCAGCAACACTTTTGCGTGTGTAATCGCTCAATAGCGGCGTGATAACACGGTGACGATTTTGTGTTTCGATGCCATAATGCTCGGCAAAGGGTTTCGACACAAAAATGTTGTAGAACATTTGAATAACAAAAATACCACGCTTGTCGGCTTCGGAAGTGAGGAAAGCGAAAACCTCTTCGTTCATTTTAAAGGTTTTATCGTCGACCTCCACGGCAAAAGGATAATCGGGCAATCGCACCAACGAAGCAAAAGGGTGTCCGTTCCAAAGGTAAAGCGAATTCATGCGATTTTCGACCAACATATCGAGGTATTCCACCCAATGTTGTTTGTCGTAGAACCAAGGAAAAAGCTCGGGCGTATAAGGATATTCGTACACATTGCGACCAGGCAGGTAGGTGGTTTTTTGCAAGCCAATGGCCGAACCACGCAACACCATTTCGGGTGCGTCGGTATGGTTGACAGGAAAAACGAGTTTGCCAGCCTCGGCCGAGAGGTCGATAAGTTCGCGACAACCATAAATGGCACCACTGCCATCGGCGCCATACACCAAAGTAACGTTTTTAATTGTTGTAATATAAAAGCCCTCCTTTTTCAGATTGTTGGGCAAAGTTATTTTCAGCTTTTTGAGCAATGCAGGCAACTGCGCATCGTTTTTGTCGGCAATGATGATGCTCCGATTTTTGGGCAGTTTTTTGCCAAGCGTAAGCATTTGCGCCTCGTTGCCCGCTTTTGTGTAGGATTTTGCAAGCATATCGGCAGCAAACTCCACCCTGTTGGAGCTATTGGCATAGCGATAAACTGTAATTTTCTCGGCCAATAATAGCATGTTGAATGATACTAAAACGAAGAGGAGAAAGAATTTTAATTTCATGATTGAATGATGTTTATATTTGCCCCCCAGCCCCCTTAGGGGGAATTGAGATTGCATTGATTACATTTATACGATTAAAAAATTGACGTAAAAAATGCGTATTTGTAACCTTATGGGATGAAGATTCAATGAGTCGGTCGACTGCTAGCTCATATTTAAAACAATTGGAAGACAGAGGTATAGTATCTAAAATAAAATTAGGTAGAGAAAAATTTTATTTAAACAATAAGTTCAGACTTCTATGACAATCGTAATTTTAAATGCATCAACAATTGAGATTCCCTGCCTGCAGCAGGCAGGCTCATATCGAAAACTTCGCTACGCTTGTTTTCTCATTCGGAATGACAAACGCCGCTAGCGCGGATTTGTAATCCGTGCTACGATTTAAAAAAACGGAATCTGTCATTCCGAAGCGTAGCGAGGAATCCCAAACTTTGGTAATTTGTTTGTAGGGTTGAGAGTTAGGCACGGATTGCAACCAACGGTCAGCGACCAAAGGGAGATAAATCCGCGCCAGCGAATTGTAACTATTACACAAAGTTTTCAAAAAGGACAATGTATTTTTAAGTAAATTATAAAGTACTTAAACTTTTATACATATCGATAATGGCTAATAACGCCCCCTGAGGGGGTTGGGGGGCTTTACATTTCCCTATAACTTATGCGATATTCACTTTTGCTATCAATGAGTATGCGGTAAGTATTTTTGGCTGTTTGCTCAACAACACCTATGTTTGTTTTGGGGCGTGTGCGACTGCTAAATTGCAAATAACCCTTACCACCAGGCACCGACACGCGTATAGTGCTTTGGTTTACATATAGTTTTATATCGCCATCAACGGTTGGCACACTGCCTTCCATCCATTTGAGTCCGCCGAGATTGGGTGCAATCACAAATTCCTGATAGCCCGCTTGCAATGGCTGTACACCGAGGTAATATTTGCCCAAAAGATAAATAGGACTTGCTCCCCAAGCGTGACAAAGACTTTTGCCATACGGGCGACCGTACATAGCCAATTGCTGAACGCCTTTGTCGTTGGGGTTGTATTTTTCCCAAAACGAAGTAGCACCCAAATCGAGCATTCCGCCCCAATAATCTTTCATTTCGCGCATTACCTGTTTGTGTTCGCCCATGGCACAAAGCGCTTCGAGCTCGTAAAAACGCATGTAAGGCGTTGTAATTTTCAGTATCGAATCGTTTAGCAGCACCGAGTGTTTGATGGTTTCTTTTTGCTCGGGCGAAAGGTAATTGAAAAACACAGCAAACATATTGGAATAACGCGTAACGGCCTCTTGCTGCTTGTCGTCGATGCGGTTGTGCACCAAAGCTTTTTTCGATTCGTTCCAGAAAGCAGGAATCAATTTAGCCAAAAGGTCTTTGGCCAAAGCATTGTATTTGCTTTCGTCGGCACTTTCGCCCGCTATTTTGGCGCACAAAGCCATTGTTTCGAGACTTTTGCAAAACAACACCTGCTCGTATGACAGTTCGCCTTTTTTATCGAGATAGCCATCGGCCCAATCCACAAAAACCCAATCGCCAGTGAGTCCTTCCACCATGCCATTTTTATTGGTGCGCCCCAGCACATAGTCCATCATGCTTTGCATGCGTGGGTAAATTTGCTGCACAAAATCGGCATCGCCAGTAAATAAATAATAATCGTAAATAGACAAAAACCAATAAAAAGTATAGTCCATAATGGTATTGGTATGACTCGTTACGGGGTCCTTGCCGCGCAAAAGCCATATGGTGCGTTTCACTGTTTCGAGGTCGAAAAACAAATAGTAATTCATCAAATAACTTTGTATGGCATCGCCACTCCACACCCATCGGTCGCGCTTAATGCCATCGATAAAAAACTCGCGCGAAGTGAGGTGCATGGTGTAGGCGCTCACGTCCCAAATGCGATTCAGCTGCTCGTCGTTGCTTTTAAAACTACCTCTGTATTCGAGTGGCAGAAATTCGTACAACATACTCACTTCGTCGAACGATATATTGGCATCGTTTTCGATGTACACATAGCGAAATGCCTTGCTTGTAGAGAAAGTAAAGTCGGCGGCGCGTGGGCTTTTGGCCGAAAGCGCTAAGTCGGTAACACGCTCGGCATCAAACGCTAGTTTGTCCAAAGTTTCGCAAAACGCCTTATCGAGTGCCTCTTCGGCACTTTCGCCGTAGTATATTTCCACTTTGCCATTGCCTTTAATATTGTGCAATTTGAGAAAGCCAAATGTTTCGCGCCCAAAATCAACGAGCAAGCCCTTGCCTTTCTTTTCGGTTTTTACAGCTTTGTGCGGCTCGGTGGCCAACTTGTATTGCGAGGGGCGTTTTTCGGCGCTATCAAAATCGGGCGACGAAGCCGCAGCCATATAAACGGTGGCCGAAGTATCGCTTGCCTTTCCGCTTTCGTCAATCCATTCCTTGTCTTCGTAGGTCACTTTCCACGAGCTATCCGAAAAAACAGTTTTCCCTTTCACAAAAATGGCCGGCGGCGTGGCTTGGTTCCACACTTTTATGTTCAGACTGTGCTTGCCAGCCGGCAGCATGAATTTTTGGGGCATGCCAAATTGCAATTTGCCATTCAACTTGATATTAAAAGTCCCCTCAACAGCAATTTCAATTTCTTCGGGTTGCGCCAAGTCAATTTGTTTACTAAATTCCACCAGCACATAATGACTGTCCATTTTCCAAAAATGCGGAAAAAAGGCGCCACGTTCGGTGCGTCGGTTGTTCATTTCGTTGCCCAGCCAAATTTCGAAATCGCCAGGGTACCAGAGCCATTTTGCTTGTGAGAATGTTGTTTGACATGTAGCGAGAAGCATAAGTGCGCAAAAGACTAATTTGAAATAACTTGTTTTAAAAAATAGACACATAGCATTTTTGTTTTAGCATTTAAAACCCTTATTTAAAAGAGCAAAAATGCGTTAGTAGATTTTATTTAATACGAGAAATTAGATTATTATAAATATACGAAAACTTTAATCATCAGAATGAGACGTATTTGTTTTCTGTTCAATACTTTATATAATACTGACAACCACAATGAAATCCTAGCAAATATATGAACCTCAAAAAAAGGAGTTAGCAAGCTATATTTCGCCCAACCCATAGGCACTCAACACATCACTAAGTTTCACAGGCATACCAGTTTCGAGGGTGCGTTCCATGGCTTGTAGCAGGGCTATGGTAATTATGCCTTCGTGCATGTCGGGGTAGGCAGTAAAGCCTTGCTCAATGCTATCGGTAAAATATTCGAGGTAGTTTTGGTATTCGCCGGCATGGTGCGATTGGCCTTCGAAACGGAAAAAGTATTTTATGGTATCGTCGCCCCAAGAAATTATTTTTTCCTCGCCATTTTTGTTGGTTATGGCATAGCGTAGTTCGTGGTAGTCGGCCTGACTTGCACCCTGCGTGCCACGCAACACACAGCTCATGCCACTGTCGCGCATTGCTGGTTGCGTGGGCGAAGTGTAGGTGCCGCTCACACGCGCTATGCGGCCATCGTCGGCCTTGAAAATAAAGTGCATACAATCTTCGTTTTTGAGTCCAGCCACCTTGCCATTGGTGCTAATTGTGCCATAGCCCATTACTTCGCTAATATTGGGTAGGTACCAACGTACAAAATCGATGGGGTGACTCAAACCACCATACAACCATTTGAATTTATCGCTCAATGCCCATTCTTTTTTCAGAAACCAACGGTGGTCGGCATTGTAATGTGCCTCGATGGTAATGAGTTCGCCTATTTCGCCCGCCTCGTAATCCTTGCGTTGTCGACTTGCAGGTGCAAAAAAGCGCGAACTTTGTCCTACAAACACTTTCTTTCCACTTTTTTGTTGCGCCACCAGCAAAGCTTTAGCATCGGCCAAATTATCGATAAATGGTTTGGTGCAAACCACATGTTTGCCATGCTCGAGCGCCATTGTAATGTGCTGCGCATGCAAATGGTCGGGCGTGTAAATGGCAATAATGTCGATGGTTGCATCGTTCAACAAATCATTGTAATCGGTAGTATAATTATGAAAATCGAACTCAGCAGCACGTTGTTTGCACAAGTCGATATTGCGATCGCACATTGTTACAAGCTCGAGTTTATCGCTTTGCAAGGCCGCCGAAATAGTACTTCGTCCCTCGCCCAAACCTAATATGGCTATTTTTTGCATAAATTACTTTTTTTAAAACACAATTTCTTTAAATTTCAAAACCTTAAAAACCTCAAATATATTCTTTTTCACTACGAATATATTTTTTAACTACGAATATAATTTTCACTACGAATATTTCTTTCACTACAAATATGTTTTTTAACTACGAATTAAAACCACGAATTTTTCAAATTTCACGAATTTTTTTTAGCTACGAACCAACGGTCAGCGTAGCTAATTTAAACGTATTTCACGAATTTCACGAATAAGAAAGTAACTCTTTTCTTATTCGTGCAATTTGCGTAATTCGCAAATATTAATTCGTTGTAAAAATCTTTTCTTATTCTTGGCAAGCCAAGCGGCAAGCCGATTACGTTGTGAAAGTCTTTTATTTTAAACTACGAACCAACGGTCAGCGTAGCTAATAAGAATTGAGTCCTACAAATGAACCTTTGCTGCTCAATTTCGCTGTGCCGCCTTTTTAAGCCCTCCCGAAAGTTTTCGGGACAAGCAGGGTTTGGGGCAAAATCTTCAAATTTTCAAATCTCAAATTTTCAAATTTCTTTAGATTGCTGTGCCCCCTCTTAAAGTCCCCCTGAGGGGGAACCAGCGGTCGGCGTAAGCCAATTAGGGGGCATTATCCCCGCATTCACCTTCACACTATCATTCACCATTGGGCCATTGTTAATCCATGTATTTCCTGGTCCGTTGGCATTTTGCAAAAACTTTTCGGCTTCGGTGTAATTATTTCTTACAATAATGTACGACGAACCCTCATCGGTGTACAAATAAAACCAATGCGAAGGATCGTGCACGTAGCTTGGCTTGTAAATGCTGTGCACATAGTTTTCGCTAATTACCGACTTTGGCATCGAACCAAGGGTGTAAATGCCCGCCACATCGTACATGTGTTTGCCATACCTGTGGATATGATTGCGGTGGATGCGGTTGTTGCGCATGCTTACCACTGTTTGATTCCATCCCCAACCGAGGCTAATGCCCGAATAGGAAACGTCGCTAATTTCGTTGTTCACAATATCAATAAAGCTCACATAACCAGCTGCTATGGCTACACAGCCCCATTCTTCGTTGGTTACATTGTTGAAATAGTTGTTGCGCACAAGCAAGCCAGTACATATTTCGCGTTGGTCGGTGGGGTGATAAGGCACATGCGTTTCGTGCGATGGCGGCGAGAAACTGCCAACTACCAAGCCATTGCCAGCTATGTCGGTAAACTTACATGCCTCCACTTTTCCGCCTTTGGTGCCGGTAATATAATCGAGTCCCGAAAAGCCCAATTGCGTGAAATTGCATTTGTAAAAACTCACATTGTTGGCGCCAGCCACAGTAACAGCCGCAGCACCACGACCGAGCCAACCTTGGTTATCGAGTTTGTGGTTGTTGTCGGGGCGCGAAATCTGCGGACGCAAACGGTAAGCTTCGGTGAGGTACATACCCGCTTGCAAGGGCACATGCCCGTGTGTCGAAGGGCGCATCCAAGTTGTATGACTAAAAGTTATGCCCTCGAAAAGCACATGCTCCACAGGGCGGTCGGTAGTGCCTTCCACTTCAACAAGTGTTTCGAGTGCCGGAATAATGGCATTTATGTTTTGTGCTGTTTCGCCTTTGCGTGGTAAATAATATAGTTTTCGTGTGTCGATGTCGTGGTACCACTCGCCTGGTGCATCGAGTAATTCGATGGCATTCGTAAGATAAAAAGGCGAGTTTACGCCATTGCCCACCATGGGTTGCGGCCACGGACGCTCGAACTGCAATTTACTCTCGGGGTTATGGAAACGCACAGCCGCCGAGTCGCCATGTATCTCGACCGATTTTATGCGCAAAAACGAAACTTCCCACATTTGGTGAAGCACCATTTCGGCATAAGGTGCTTTTTGTATTTTTCGTGCTGCAACAGATGGAATCCAAAGCACTTGGTTCACTTTGTCGTTGCGTATAATGCGCTGCATCTGTTCAAAATCGACCACATCGCGCGCTTTATCAGCTTTTTGTCCATTCACCCAAAGCTGCCTAAAATGGTGTGGACGGCCATTGAAATGTGGCACATCGGCAACAAGAAATTTGCCCGATTTTCTCCAGTTTTTCAACACAACGCCTCCACTTATGGTAACGTTGGCACCCTTTGCATTTTTTATTAGCAATGGTTTCGTTTCCGTTCCACTGTCTTCGGGGCGAATACGTATGGGTTCGTAAAGCGGATAAACGCCCTCGAGCATCAGAATTTGCACACCATTTTCGGTGCCAGCCAATTTTTGCCTGCGCATTTCGCGTGCCTGACGAACAGCCGTGGCGAGTGTTGCCAAAGGCGATTGCGCCGAGCCATCGTTGCTGTCGTTACCCGTAGGCGAAACATAAATTTCGGTAGCAAACATTGCATTTGCCATGAGTAAAAGCATGGCTGTAATTGCTATTTTCTTTCGTAAAATCATTCTTCTTAATAATATTTTATGATAAAACCCAGTATTGAAACTGAGATGTTGTATTAATTTTTTTGTGAATGCTAGCGCAAATTTGCAGTCTGTGCTACATTGATGGCACGGATTGCAAATCCGCTCCAGCGAAGGAAATCGGCACCAGCGAAGCAAATCCGCGCCTTCGAAGTAAATCTTCAAATCTAAAAATCTGCAAATTCGAATTATTTGCCCGCTTCGACTACGCTCAGCGACCGTGTATTGCTTCTTCACGAATAAGCTTCGACTACGCTCAGCCAGTGCGAATCTGCAATTTTACATTACAATATAGCGTTCCTCAAATCTTCAAATCTTCAAATCTTCAAATTCAAAATATCTATTTCACCAAAGGCATCCACACAGTCATCTCGGTTTTGCCTCGGTTGCCCCAAGCATAATAGGGCACAAGACTAATTTTTACCGATTTGTTGGCGGGCGTTACTTCGCGGTAAAGTGTATTTGTCCAATCTTCTTTGTTTTCAACCAAGCGCGCCACGCCATCGAGTACAGTTATTTCGCTGCCATCAATCATTGTTTTGCGAGGCGTAAATTTTATATCAGCCGGAATGAGCACATCGTCCACCGACACGCCACCAGCCACATCCAATCCTTCGAGGCAATACACCAGCGGGCCACGTTTTACAACTGTCTGATTGCGCGTTTCTTCCACCAAAGGGTTCGATTCGAGCAAGCGCACGCGCATCTCCATTTTCAACTCCACTACATCCGATTTTTTCCAACGGCGCTTGAGCTCCACAAAGCTATTAGGCTCAACAACAACATGCTGCTGTGCGCCATTCACCCAAACAGTAGCCTCGGTGCACCACTCAGGAATGCGCAACATCAACGATGTTTCAGTCTTAATATTTGTCGATTCGATATTGATTTTTACATCGCCATCCCACGGATAATTGGATATCTGTTTTAGCTTGATTTTATTCTTTTTGTCGAGTTCAATTTCGGCTTCGCTGCTCCCATACATATTGCAATAAATGGCCGCATTGCCTATGCTGTAGGCATAATTTTGCGCTTGGCATAGCGTGCGGACAGTATTGGGCGGACAGCAATTGCAAATTTTAATATATTCTTCACGTTCTTTGGACCAACGCAAGGTGTACGGAAAATCTTTGGCAATGCGCAGCGGATTGGTGTAGAAAAAACGTTTCCCATCCAAACTCACACCGCTTAGCACGCTGTTGTACATAACTGTTTCAACCAAATCGGCATATTTGGCATCGCCCGTAACTTTAAACATGCGCCAGTTGAAAAGCAAATTGCCAATATTGGCACATGTTTCGTTGTGTGCCGTGGTATTGGGCAGTTGAAATGCGCGACCGAAACTCTGATGCACTTTTTGAATGCTATCAGGCGTATAAAAAGTACCATCGGGCGATGTACCATCGTACAAAGCGCCACATGCTCCCGTAACATACATTTTGCGGTTCACTATATCGGTCCAAATGCTTTCGAGGTTTTTCATCAGTTGCTCTTCGCCCGTTTCGGCATACACATCGGCTACACCAGCATATAAATAATTGGCACGCACGGCATGTCCCATGGCTTTGTATTGCTCACGAAAAGGTACACGATCTTGGTTATCGTCGGTGCCATTTTCGACCATTCCACGTATGTCGATTAAGTTTTTCGATAATTCGAGATAACGCTCATTGCGTGTTGTGCGGTACATTTCGACCACGCCCATGTAGTGCGAAGGACATATGGCATTGCGGGCCAAATCGGCGCTTGCTGTTTCGTAGAAATGACACAAGAAGTCGGTGGCTTTAATGGCAGCATCAAGCAAAGTGTTTTTTCCTGTGGCGCGATGGTGAATAACAGCCGCCGTCATCAAATGCCCCAAATTGTAGGTTTCAAAATTCAATCGATTTCCAAAGGCGCTATCGTCTTTATCGCCCACCTTGGTGCCAGTAACAATGGTTTGTTTGGCATGTGTGTCGATGCCCAAATTCATTTCGTGAATAATAACAGGCGTATGAATATAACCATCGGCACGCTGCACTTTTGTTATAGTAGCAATAATTTTGTCCATAAGTTTATCCAATTCAGCATCCTTGGTAATGGCATAAACAGTTGCCATGCCTTCGAACCACTTGTAAAAATCGCCATCGTGAAACGGCGGCCCTTGATGCACCCCTTTGTAGTAGCCCGCAGCAATTTCGAAATTGCGGTAAGAATGACTAATGTCGGGGTCGTTAAAAGTTTTCCACATGCCCATAATCATGTCGCCTTTAAACACATCGAAGCGCTCGCCCCAAAAACCACCTGTCCACTTTACCGACTGCAAATCGGTGCTTTGTAGCGCAGCGTGTTTACTCGCGCTCGTGTTGGTAATACCTTTGCTTTGAGCCGCTGCAGCTAAGCTAAGTAGCAAGGCGAAAAAAAGAGTTGAAAATTGCAACTTATTCATTTACTATTTTTTTATTAACTATTTACTATTAAAATACTCTGAACCCTGAAAAATTTAGGAATGACGATTTAAAATTATCCGCTCGACTTGCCGCTTGATTCAGTAAAAATCTTACTACTCAAAACTCCTAGCTTCATTCATCATAATTGACGCAATAACAAGCATTTTTGTACTGAAAGTGCAAACAAAAAAAGCCCTGCGAAAAAACTCCGCAGGGCCATTGTCGTGAATAAAAAACCAAACTATTATTTTACAACAACTTTTTGATTGTGATCGCCAGTTTTTACTAAATAAACACCAGTACTTACAGCAATACCCTTAGCAGC
Organism: uncultured Paludibacter sp.; assembly: GCA_964515675.1. GTDB lineage: Bacteria > Bacteroidota > Bacteroidia > Bacteroidales > Paludibacteraceae > Paludibacter. The sequence continues at coordinate 12,246 of CAZEVV010000043.1, forward strand.
TTGATTTGCCGATACCGACTGAATCAACTGACCTGAAACATTGTATATGTTTACACGCTCAACAGTATTGAGCACTTTAATATTACGATTTACACTAATTACTTGTATGGCATTGTATGCAGGAGCACCAACCGAAGTTGTGCCTTCGACACCTTTGTAGCGCAAATTGATATTTACTTCATAAGCATTACCAATAGTTGTTTCGTACAATACTGTGCGAATCAAATTGTCGACATCTGCACTTGTGCCTCTCACTTTTACAGTAATTTCGAGGTCATCGTCAACTTTTGTTCCTTGTGCAGGAGCTGCAATGCTTAGACGGTCTTCGAGATTACCACCAGCAGTTGAATTTGTAATTGTCACAGGTACATCTACTGTATAATCGCCATTTGCATCTTTTGTTTTTGCAGCATCGGCAGGGAAATACACATTTATACTTTTAGTTTTCTCAACTAATTGCAACGCACCTGTGCGGTCTTTTGTAGCCACTTTAAATTTCACATCTGTCCACTCATCGTTTCTTGGCACCGATGCTGTATCATTGTTTGCCACCATGTCGGGACGCCAGTTGGTGCCACCCTCTCCAGGTATAAATGCAGATGGAGCCAAAACTTGAGGCATGATATAATCAGCTTTAACATTGTCGATAGCAATGAATGGGTCGTAATAGCCACCAGGCAAGCTTGGGTATACGCCCAATGTACCCACTGTGTAAAGATATACCGAAACCTCTTTGTTATTAAAAAACTCTTTGTCTTTGCCAATTTTTTGGAAAACATTGATAGTTTCAACTTTTTGATCCTCCGTAGTAGAAGTGATATACACATCTTCGAAAACGAAAGTGTCATTACCATTGCCTACTTTCATGGTATCAATCTGAGCTGCCTTCAAATTTTCAACAGCTGTACCAGTAGTTGTTACAATCATTTTGTATTTAATAGCAGGAAACTGTTGCACGCCCGAACCATTCACAAGGTTTCCGCGGCTGTATGTCAAAACGTCGAAACTAACATCAGATGCAAGCGCAACCCCTTTGAAATTTGTGCGGAAACCCAAAAGGATATTTTTGTTCATTCCAGGATAATAGGCAAAAACATTGTTGGTAACTTTTTCGGCCACCACTCCATTTTTGAAAATATAAGCGCCCGATTTCCATGCTTCCCACGAATTATTGTAGTTGTATGGATTTGGAATAGCCTTTGCGCGACATGTATCGAGCAACTCAGCAACACTACGGAATTTGTATGGGTTGGCATTGGTGTTTGTTGCTTGCGACTTTCTGTTTTCGATATTCAAGCCTCTACCTCCATTAAAGTAAGTATTAGTGCCTGGAATTACATCATAAGTTAGCGCCGTTCCCATCATTCCACGAAACGACTGAATAGCAGCAAAAGGAACAACTGTTGAGTCGGCATCGAAAGTAGCTTGAACTCTACGCAAGCTGTCTTGAAGAATTTTTGATCCTTCGTAACCCCATTTCACTTCGTTTGATTTTAACTGAAATTGTGCAAAAGCGCCCATCGAAAGAGCCACTGCAGCTGCACCAAGTAGTAATTTTTTCATTTTAAATAATGTTTTAAATAAGTAAAAATAATTGATTTAATTTATCATTATGACGACACCTGAAAATTATTGTACTCTCAACACTTAATATTTTTTGTGTTTCGTGCCTGCCTCCTCCCTCATTCTTCATGAGGTAAACCTGAGGTACGAGGGAGGTTTTGTGTTTATCTCCCGTTGGTCGCTGACCGTTGGTTCGTGTTTTGTGTTTTGAGTTTTGAGTTTTGTAAATAATTTGGTGTTCACAGTTCAATTAAATCGTAAATAGTAAATGAAAAAATGATAAATAGAAAGTTTTTTGTATTTTTGCAAGTTAATAATTGAAACAGTAGAAATTTTAGAATAAAAATACAGAAAACTTACTGTAATAGATAAATATCCGAAAAAATAGCCGAAATGAGTGTTGTAAACAGTATCAAATCATCAAAAAAAACAGCTTTTTCGTTCGAACTTTTGCCTCCATTAAAAGGAAATGGCATTGATGGTGTAAACAGAACCATAGATGCCTTGCGCGAATTCGACCCAAAATATATCAATATCACTACGCACCGAAGCGAAATGGTGTTTAAACAAACCGAGAATGGACTTTTCGAGCAGGTGTCCGAACGTCATCGCCCCGGGACAGTGGCCATTGCTGCTGCCATCCAAAACACGTATAAAATTCCGGTGGTGCCACACATCATTTGTAGTGGCTTTACACGCGAAGAAACCGAATATGCGCTCATCGATTTGCAATATTTGGGCATTACCGATTTGCTTTTGTTGCGCGGCGACAAAGCCAAACACGAAAAACAATTTGTGGCAACAGGCAATGCCTTTGCTACCGAATTGCAAGAACAGGTAAATCGCTACAACCAAGGCTTTTTTCTCGATGGGTCGAGCATGAAAGCAACCGCCACGCCTTTTAGTTACGGCATGGCTTGCTACCCCGAAAAACACGAGGAAGCACCCAATATGGCAACCGAACTAAAATATGCTAAACAAAAAGTGGATGCTGGTGCCGAATATTTGGTGACACAAATGTTTTTCGACAATAAAAAATACTTCGATTTTGTGGATAAATGTCGCGAAGCGGGCATAACAGTTCCTATTATTCCTGGGCTTAAACCCATTACGCTGAAAAACCAAATGACGGTTTTGCCAAAAATTTTCAAAACCGACTTGCCCTTGGAACTTTCGGAAGCGCTAGAAGCTTGCAAAACCGACGAGGCGGCGGCACAAGTAGGTGTTGAGTGGTGCGCTATGCAAGCACGCGAATTGATGGAAAAGAAAGTGGAAAGCATTCATTTTTATAGCCTTATGGCTACGCAAAGCGTAAGAAAAGTAGCACAACAGGTTTATTAATAATTAATAGATTATGGGATTTATATTGGGATTTTTACTTATAATATTGGTAATTGGATTGTTTTTTGTTGCCATCGTGCTTGGCTTTTTGCGTTCCATATTTCGTTTTGGTGGGCGCAAACAACAACAAACCAACTCTAGCAACTTCGAACCCTCAGCAAAAAACAGTAAATCGAAAAAGATTTTCGAGAAAAACGAGGGGGAGTATGTGGATTATGAGGAAATTTAAAGAAATTTGAAGAAATTTGAAGATTTGTCCCGATCGCTATCGGGATTGAAGAAATTTGAAGATTTGAGATTTGAAGATTTGAATGCCCAAATCGTTTATTGTACATCGTAAATCGCAAATTGTAAATCGTAAATGGTACATCGTACATCGTAAATTGTAAATCATAAATGTATAAACTGTTTCTTCTTGCGTTTTTATTTCAATCCATCGTGGCAATGGGCGGCGATAGTTTGCGCATTGTGCAAAAGCCAGTGAATTTTGGCTATGCAAATGCAACGCAACGCATGGTTGATGCAGTAATTATTCATTCAACATTCAATAACTCGGGCGGCGAACATTACGATATCGACAAAATAATAACGCAATTTGCACGTTATCGTGTGAGTGCACATTATGTTATTGCGCGAGATGGATTGGTGTATCAATTGGTTGATAACAAAAACATTGCTTACCATGCTGGCAAAAGCACATTGCCCAATGGTGCAAGCAATGTTAATAGTCGGTCCATTGGCATCGAGATAATGACTAATTTCGAAGAGTCGCCCACCGATTTGCAAATTGGCACAATTGTTGAATTGCTCAAAAACATTAAACAAACATATAGTATTAAATACTTGTTGAGGCATAGCGACATTGCACCGGGACGAAAAACAGACCCATGGAACATGAATTGGGATGAATTTGTGGAAAAATGCAAAGCTGCTGGATTAACGGATTTGATAACTAAGTTTTAAGCAATTTTTTTAAATTAAAAACGATATTCAAACCATTTAAATTAGAAATCAAATGAAACTCAAATTAACAATTGGCCTTTTATTATTGTTACCAATAATGCTTGTACAGGCCCAAAACTCAAACTCAAACAGCACGAAATCGTACTATGGTTTCAAAATTGGCTCTGATGTAACGTCCGACACACGCAACTACAGTCAAATTACTGAACAATTCAATGGAAATCTTCAAGTAGGCGCATTTGCACGCTTTGGCGAGAAATTTTTCTTTCAACCCGAGGCTTATTTTCATAATTACAAACTGGACAGCAACGAATCGTTGAGTTATTTTCGTGCTCCACTCATGCTTGGTATGCGATTGATAAACCTTGGCATTGTTACAGCACATGTTAATGTTGGCCCAGCATATAGCAAACAATTGGGTTCCGACAACGAAGGCGGTTTTAGTTGGCAAATAGGTGTTGGTGGCGATGTATTAGGCTTTTTAACTACCGACATTCGCTACACAATTCCAAACGGAAAAGATATGAATGGCGCTATCGAAGATTTAATTGCAAAAGGTGGAATGTTGAATTTTACTGTAGGTATTAAATTGAAATAGTCGTATTTTTGATTTATCGATTCGGATATTTCAACCACAAAACATTTTTTATTATACTGAAAGGCAAGGGCATACAAAACCTTGCCTTTTTTGTTGATGTAAACGAAAACACGATAAAAAATGCTGAATAACGGTTTTTGGGCAACGAAAAAATTGTGTGTCTCGTACATTATTTCTATTTTTGCATCACTAAAACAATTGGATGTTAAAAATTATTTCGGATTTGGTGTTGTAAATA
>CAZEVV010000044.1:0-16452 GCA_964515675.1 uncultured Paludibacter sp.
AAGTTATTGTTCGACATTGAAAATAGTTTTTTTTTAATTCGAGAATTTTGCTGCTAAATACTAACATGTGTTTGCAAAATGCATCAATATTTTTAAATAATAATGAACGAAATTTCAAATAAATTATTGCTTAATTTATTGAAAGTTTAATCAAAATTTTATTTATGTATTAATGCTCTAATTGAGCTATTTGCCTGAATTTTATACCGAATATGATTGTTTTACATAATTTCGTTGTAATAAAAGTGCATACAAAGATAGTTAAAATAAAGAAAAGCGCTACAAGATATTGTAATTTTTGATTTTTTTCAATACCTTTACACCTTGCAAAAAAATGCTGTTTTTTTGCTTTTCGGCAATGTTGAGTTTTGGTCGCAACGACCTGATAATGTGATGAAAGAATAAGCTGATGAGCATCGACTTAATGTACTGTAATGATGCAAAACGAATGTTGAATGCCGAAAAATACTGGTTTGATAAAAAATTACACAATGATAAATAAATGGATTTATAACACGCTCGATGAACAAAAAACAAATATTCAGAACAAATTAGCAGAAGAGTTAAGCATAAACACTGTGCTTGCTAAGTTATTGGTTCAACGAGGTATTTACACTTTCGAGGATGCGAAAAAGTTTTTTCGTCCCGATTTTAGCGATTTACACGACCCTTTTTTGATGGCCGATATGGAAAAGGCCGTCGAACGCTTATCAAAAGCCATGCGCCGTAACGAGAAAATTCTTGTATATGGCGATTATGATGTCGATGGCACTACTTCGGTGTCGTTGGTGTATCGTTTTCTCAAAAATTTTTACAGTAATATCGATTATTATATCCCCGATAGATATGTCGAAGGTTATGGTGTTTCGATTCAGGGTATCGATTTTGCTGCCCAAAATGGTTTTAGCTTGGTTGTAGCGCTCGATTGTGGTATTAAAGCTGTCGAAAAAGTAAAATATGCTAGCTCTTTGGGTGTCGATTTTATAATTTGCGATCACCACACCCCCGACGACGAGTTGCCGCCCGCAGTTGCTGTGCTCGACCCCAAACGTGCCGATTGCCAATATCCCTACAAAGAACTTTCGGGTTGTGGCGTAGGTTTTAAACTTTTGCAAGCTTTTGCTTCGCGCAATAACATCGATTTTTCGGAGCTAATTCCTTTGCTCGATTTGTTGGCTTTAAGCATTGCATCGGACATTGTGCCAATTACTGGCGAAAATCGCATATTGGCTTTTTATGGTCTAAAGCAAATTAATAGCAATCCAAGTGTTGGTATTAAAAGTATATTGGATACTTGCGGTTTGGGCGATAGAGAAATTACAATTAGCGATATTGTTTTTAAAATTGGCCCGCGTATCAATGCTTCGGGACGCATGAAGTTGGCCACCGAAGCTGTCGAATTAATGGTGTCGAGCGATGCTGCTTTTGCAAAAGAAAAGAGCAGTTTGATAAACGAATACAACAACGACCGCAAGGATTTGGATAAAAACATGACCGATGAGGCCATTGCTGTTATTGCCAACGACGAGGTATATGCCAGTCGGAAGTCGATTGTGGTGTATAAACCCGATTGGCACAAAGGAGTGATTGGAATTGTGGCATCGCGCCTTTCGGAAGAGCATTACAAACCATCGATTGTATTAACCATGTCGAATGGTTTGGCCTCGGGTTCGGCGCGTTCGGTGCCTGGTTTCGATATTTACAAGGCCATTGACTCGTGTCGCGATTTGCTCGAAACTTTTGGTGGACATATGTATGCCGCTGGCTTGTCGATGAAAGAGGAGAATATTGCCAGTTTTACAGAGCGTTTTGAGAAATTTGTTGCCGAAAACATTCTCGAAGAGCAAACTTATCCGCAAATTGATGTCGATTCGATTTTAGAGTTTAAAGATATTACACCTAAGTTTTTCAGGGTTTTAAAGCAATTTGGTCCTTTTGGTCCAGGCAATATGAAGCCAGTGTTTGTGTCGAAAAAAGTGTTCGATTATGGCACCAGCCGTCTTGTGGGAAAGGAGCAGGAACATTTGAAGTTGGAGTTGGTTGATGCTAGTTGCGAAAATGTTATCAATGGCATTGCTTTTCGAATGTTTGCGTATAATCAACATTTAAAAGCAATGAATCCATTGGATATTTGCTATACTTTGGAAGAGAATACTTTCAATGGCAATACTTCAATTCAATTGTTGATAAAAGACATAAAAATTGACTCTGATAAAGACTGAAATAATTGCGATACCCTGCTATAAGGGTTGTAATAATTAGTTTTTTTTCAATAAATTATAAGTTGTTGATAGCTGTAGTATGTAAATAATGTTTATATTTGCATGTTGACAATCAGTGTGATAGCACGTCGAAAAACAAAGAATTAGTAAACAAAAGATATTTTAGTATGCGATTATTACCGATAGTTTTAGTTTTATTTTTGATAACAACAACTGTTTTTGCCAACAATGAAAGTGGCAAGGATAGCATTAGGGTATCACAGTATTTGAAACCTATTTCGGTAACCGATTCCATTATTAATTTTGGTAAAATATTTTTGAATACGCCCTATCGTTATGGTAGTGCTGGGCCAAATAGTTTCGACTGTTCTGGTTTTACTAGCCATGTTTTTAGCAATTTTGGAGTTAATTTGCATCGTTCGTCGGCCGACCAAGCCCGACAATTTCCCAATACCTCGCGCGAGAATTTACAAGTTGGCGATTTGGTGTTTTTCGAAGGTCGTCGTCGCAACGGACGGGTTGGGCATGTAGGTATTGTGGTTGAAGCCAAAGAAAATGGTGAGTTCAATTTTTTGCATGCAGCAACATCGAGCGGCGTTATTATTTCGAACTCTAATGAGCGTTATTATAAAGATAGATTTGTTACAGCCAATAGGGTGCTGCACAACGACTCGCTATTGGCACATGCAGCCAAAGTTGGTTTCAATAATCCAAATATCAGAACCGAATTTATATCAAATCAGCGTTCGGAGATCGTGAAACGTACGATACCTGGAACTTTTCACAGTGTGCGTTCGGGCGAAAACTTGAGCGTTATAGCTAAAAGATATGGTGTTAGTGTGGCTGAAATTAAACGCAAAAACAATCTCAAAAACGATGCATTAAGTGTTAATCAGCGACTTCGTATTACCGACGAGCGCGTAGTGAGCGAGCTTGTGCCTGTGCGTAACACTCCTGCCCCTGAAGTGGCTACTGCCCACGAAACGAATGAAAATACGGTTGTTGAATCAACAGCATTGGCAAGTACTCAATCGCAACCAAGCCTTGCATTGCCCGAAGTTACTACACACAAAGTAAAGGCTGGCGAAACATTGTTTTCAATTGCTCGTCAGTACCAAACTACTGTGGATGCGCTAAAGGCAGCAAATAATATTGGCAATAATCAGTTACGCGCCGGACAGGAACTTAAAGTGAATGTAGCGGTTGATGCGAATACAGTGGGCAATAATAATACAGTAGCAGTAGCAGCAAACAATTCGTCAGAGCCTGAAGCAATACAAATGGCCGATCTTACACATAAAGTAAAAAGAGGCGAAACGCTTACCGAAATTGGTCGTAAATATAGCATTAGTGTTGATGAGTTGAAGTCAATCAATCAGCTGACGAATAATAATATTGCCGTGGGGCAGGAATTGTTGGTTACTGCGGCACGTGCTACTGTCGAAACGCGTGTTGAACCCAAGCCGAGTATAGCGCAAGCAGCACCCGCACAGCAAGCCCCAACTGCTCAAAACACAAGCCTTACACACAAAGTGCAATCGGGCGAAACATTGGCCGCAATTGCAAAAAAACACAATACAACTGTGGCTATATTGCAGCAAAATAATGGCTTGCAAGGCGCCAATATACGTGCAGGTCAGGTGCTTAATATTACTGGTGCCAACGAAGCGAATGTTGCTACAAATATGCCACAAAGCAATAGCAATGCCACAACAACTATTGTTAATACACAAAAATACAAAGTTGAAAGAGGCGAAACATTGCTCACAATTGCTCAGAAACACAACATAAAACTCGACGATTTGCGCAAGCTTAATCAGTTCACAACCGACAATATTAAGGCTGGACAAGAGATTTTGGTTCCTGCAAAAGCATTATTGGCACAATCGAATGCGCCACAAGCGAATAAACAAATTCATACTGTTGCGCCTGGCGATTCGTTTTATAGCATCTCGAAAAAATATGGTTGTTCCATCGACGATCTAATGAAATGGAATAATAAAACCAACGCACGCTTAAATGCTGGCGAGAAATTGGTGGTTTATCCCAATGTATAGATCATTGGCCTTACAAGGCGATTGTTGAAGAAGATTGTATTGAAAAAACGTTCACTTAATATTTATACATATGAAATCGAATACATTGTTTCCTGCTATCATTATTGCTGCAAGCATAGTTTTTGCGATGTTTATTTTGTCGAATGCTGTTATAAACCGTAACAAAGCCGAAAGTACAATTTCTGTCACCGGTTTGTCGGAACGCAATTTTGTTTCCGACTTAATTGTTTGGAAAAGTAGTTTTTCTGTAAAAAACAACAATATGACATTGGCTTATGCCGAATTGAAAAATCAGGCCGAAAAAATACAGAAATTCCTTGTCGCTAAAGGTGTCGAAGCCGAAATGCTGACTTTTTCGGCAGTGGATATAAGTAAAGAATTTCAGTATGTTTATTCCGGTGGAAATACACAAACGGTTTTCGATGGTTATCGTTTAACGCAAACAGTAAGTTTGTCGTCGAATGAAGTAGAGAAGATTGAAAAGATTTCGCGCGAAATAACAGAACTAATCAATCAAGGAATTGAAATAAATTCGCAAGCACCTCAGTATTTTTATACAAAACTATCTGATTTGAAAATTGAAATGCTTGCCGAAGCTACACAAGATGGAAAGCTGCGAGCAACTACAATTGCAAATAATGGGGGCGCAAAATTAGGTAAGTTGAAAAATTCAACCATGGGGGTTTTTCAAATTGTAGCCCAAAATTCGGCCGACGACTACAGCTGGGGTGGTGCTTTTAATACGAGCTCGAAAAATAAAACTGCGTCGGTAACAGTAAAGTTGCAATATGGGATAAGGTGAAAGCCCCCCTGCCCCCCCCACAGGGGGTATTAATAATGCATAGAACATTCGATTCTGAAATATTGCTAACATACACACTTTGATCCTTATCCAAATTTAATTAGTTTTTCACTCTTACGAATATATAGGAAGTTCCGAATTTTGACATTGCTGATTTAAAAAAGCGTGACTACAAATTTTTCATTCTTCATTTTTCATTTTTCATTTTTTTTATATGAATATACAAAAAGTTCCGAATATCGATATAGCTGATTTAAATGATGATGAGCAATATACACTGCTCGATACATTGCAACATGGCAATATTAAAGAGTTTGTAGTGCGCGAACTCGAACCACATGCTTTGTGGGCTCGCATTGCTAATATGTATCAAATAGGAGGCTTGCTAGCCTTTATGCTTGCGGGCTTTCGTGCTTTTATGCCATTTTTTGCACAAAAGGAGAGTTCGGCACTTTTGTATTTTATGTTCGGAACTGCTTTTAGCTTTACGGTGCTGGTTGTGTTGCACGAACTTATACATGCTTTGGCCTACAAAGCTATTGGTGCACACAATATTTCATATGGTATTCAGTTGCGCAAATTTCTTTTTTATGTGCAGGCCAATAAACAAGTGCTTAATTACGATAATATGAAGGTGGTGGCTTTAGCACCTGCTGTTGTTGTGGCGGCAGTTTGTGTTGTAGGAATGATAGTTTTTTATCAGCATTCGCTTTTTTATAGTTTTGCTGCCGTTTTTGGCTTGCATAGTTTATTTTGTGCCGGCGATATGGGTATGTTGAGTTATTTCGAAAATCGCAAAGATAAATGCATTTTAACTTACGACGACAAAGCGAAGGGGTGCAGTTATTTTTATGAAAAGAAATTAGCATAGAAATTACAAATTATACAGTTCTCACTTTTATCAATGGTTTGTAATGCTAACAATGAGTAGATTTTTGTTTAAAGCATTGTAGTTAAAACTTGAAGTATAGTAACAAGAAAGTCCCGATTATTATCGGGACTTTCTTGTTTATCCTATTTACCGAATGTTACGAGCATTCAGCGCTTCTTGGTAGCGTCGCGCATTTTTTTGATGTTCGGCATATGTTACCGCAAAATTGTGCTCGCCATTGAGTGTTTCTTTTGCACACATAAATATATAATTGTGTTGGTCGAAATCGAGCACTGCATCTACGTTGTGCGACATTGGCAACCGAATGGGTCCTGGAGGTAAACCTTTATTTATATAAGTGTTGTAGGGCGATGGCGTGCGAAGATGACTGAATAATATTCGTCTCAATCCAAAGTCGCCCACAGCAAATTTTACTGTTGGGTCGGCTTGTAGCGGCATGTTTTTGCGCAATCGATTAATGTAAAGTCCAGCAACCGTTTTTCGTTCGTTAGCGCTTTTTGTTTCCTCTTCAACTATCGAAGCAAGTGTTATTACCTCTTCGCGTGTAAGTGGAATGGCAGCAGCTTTTGCCAATCGTTCGTCAGTCCAAAATTTTTCGTATTGCTTGTACATGCGTTCAAAAATATCTTGTGCTTCAACATTCCAATACATTTCGTAGGTGTCAGGTATAAAAACAGCCACAGCATTGTTGCTTGTAAGGCCATAGGGCTGCAAAAACGCACTGTCGTTAAGCAAGCTTACTATGCTCGCCGAGTCGGCCATGAGCGATTTCGAAAGCCTCCCAGCCAACTGCTCTTTGGTGCGAATGTTATTAAAAGTAAGCTGCACCGCGCTTTGACTTCCATTTCGCATGCGGCGAAAAGTATTGAATAAGTTTTCGTCGATCATGTATCTACCTGGACGGACTTTTTTATCGTACTGAAAAGCTTTTGCAAGTACGGTAAAGCTTACTTTTGCAATAATGCCTCTCTTTTCAGCTATTTGATTTGTTACTGTCTCGAAGTTTTCGTTGTTGCGAATGTAAATGTATTCTTTGTTATCGGTGTTTATTGGTTGAAACAACGACCAAAGTGGCACAAAAACTATGCAACCTAAAGCTATTATTATTGTCGTAATGATTAATTTCGACTTGTTTTTCTTGTTCTTTTTTGTCATACAGTTTAATTTATGGCTGCAAAAATAGCCATTTCTTTTGAGTTTTTGTGCTGTATTGTTTTTTTGCTATATAATTTTTTACAACTTAAAATTATTATTTAGCAGAGAATCAATAAATAAACTGTTTTGCTGAAAAATAATTCTTTTTTCGTTTTGCTAATTCAAATTTACTTGCTATATTTGCACTCGCAAAAAGCAAATGGAAGTTTGGGTGAGTGGCTGAAACCACCAGTTTGCTAAACTGACGTACGGGTAACCGTACCACGAGTTCGAATCTCGTAGCTTCCGCAAAAAGCCTCAAGTGAGTAAATCGCTTGAGGCTTTTTTGTGTTTGGCACATGCTTTGTATTTGGTTGTGTTTTTAAAAAAAAATAAGCACACAGCAAATTTGCTGGTGCTTTTATAAAAAAAATGTGTGACTTTTCACAAAGTCACACATTTGAATAGGTATTAGTTTTTTTAAGGTATAAAAAAGATTGTGTTGTTTAGTTAACGTTGGCAAAGAAACAGCCTTTTTGCTTTGCCTGCAAATTATTTTATATGTTTTAAAACAAGTTTTTGACCCCTTTTTGTCCATTTTCTATCTATTTGAGGTGTTGTGTAGTGTTTAATGTTATGGATATTAGTGTTTTATATTGTAATATCGTTTTGGTATTAATAAGTCTTAATTTTTGGCTGTTTTCGGCTGATTTTTAACATTTCGGACTGTTTTTGGTTTTAACATTTTGTTTTTGCTGTTTTTTTTATCCCAAAATGCAATTTGTATAAAAATCGGAAGCGTACAAAAAGCTTTATATATTTAATTGATGACTACTAATTTGAGTTTTGTATATTGTTGTATTAAATACAATATAATACAATTCTCATTTCGAGAATATTTTTAGCTTACGTAATTTTTCGTCTGATGATAATATCATAATGACACTTTTAGGTTCTCTTTTTTTCTGCTGAAAATTTCGAGGCGCGAACTTAGTCGTGAGACTTCGGCTTGAGCGCATTCGCTTGCGTTGTCGAATTGGCTATTGAGGCTGAGTTGAAATGTAGTTGCTATGGTTCATCAATACTAATTGTTGTTTTTCAATCAAATTATCTTGTACATACATTCAAATTGTATTATTTAATTTAAAATGTATTCTGATAGATTGTAAATAATTTGTATTTTTGTGCTTTAAAACTAAAATCAATTGTATGTATCGTTTTCAAATTATCATATTTACTGCTATAGTTGCATTTCTTTCGTGTAAATCGCGTCCTGCTGCCGATGTTTCGAAAGTGGTTGAATTACCTGTTTTTTCGTCGGACACCGCTTATTATCATATTCAAAAACAAGTTGATTTTGGTTTTCGCATTCCCAATACATCTGCACACAAAGCATGTGCCGACTATTTAGCCAATACATTGCGTGCTTATGGTGCAACTGTTGTTGAGCAACGTGCTCAGCTTCGTGCTTTTGATGGTACAATGCTCGATGCGGTAAATATTATTGGTTCGTACAACTTGGAGGCCAAAGCGCGTGTTTTGCTTTTTGCTCATTGGGATACGCGTCCGTGGAGCGACCACGACCCTGTTGAGGCCAATCGGAAAACGCCTGTAACTGGTGCCAATGATGGTGCTAGTGGCGTTGGTGTTTTGCTCGAAGTGGCTCGTCAGTTGCAACTGAAAGCACCTACTGTAGGTGTTGATATAATTTTTTTCGATGCCGAGGATTATGGTGCGCCGGATAATTTTGTGGGCAATGCCGAAGATTCGTGGTGTTTGGGTTCGCAGTATTGGGCGCGCAATCCGCATGTGCCCAATTATACTGCTCGTTTTGGTATTTTGCTTGATATGGTAGGAGCACCCGATGCTAAATTTTACCGTGAATATTTTTCGATGTATTATGCTGCGCCTGTTGTGAATAAAATTTGGACCGCAGCACACGATTTGGGCTTTAGCAATTGGTTTGTAAAACGTGATATTGGTGCAATTACCGACGATCATTATTATGTAAACAAACTTATTGGTATCCCTAGTGCCAATATTATACAATATCATCCCGACACTGAAAAAGGTTTTGGAAGTTATTGGCACACAGTGAACGATACTATGGAAAATATCGATAAGCGCACTTTAAATGCTGTTGGTACAACGGTTTTGTATGTAGTGTACAACGAACAATAATCCATTCTCTAATCGATAATTATTATTTGAATAAAAAAAATCGAACAATTTTCAACTATATAATCGCTGATGAAATTTAAATATAAAAAAATAGCCGTAAAAATTGGTAGTAATGTACTTACACGCAAGGATGGTACTTTAGATATTACACGTATGTCGGCCATTGTCGATCAGATAGCTGTTTTGCACCAGCACAATGTTGAAGTGGTGCTTGTGTCGTCGGGGGCTGTGGCTTCGGGGCGTAGCTTGATGGGGCTCGACAAAAAACTTGATGTTGTGGATCAGCGGCAGTTGTATTCGGCTGTAGGGCAAGCAAAACTTATCAATCATTATTGGGATTTGTTTCGTAACTACAATATTACTGTGGGGCAAGTGCTCACAATGAAAGAAAATTTCAGCAGCCGCCGCCATTATCTCAATCAGCGCAATTGTATGCAAATTATGCTCGAAAACAAGGTTATACCTATTGTAAACGAGAATGATACAGTGTCGGTTTCGGAGCTCATGTTTACCGATAATGATGAACTTTCGGGCCTTATTGCATCGATGATGGACATGGAGGCATTAATAATTTTGAGTAATATTGATGGTATTTTCAATGGTGTGCCAGGTGCTGAGGGCGTGAGTGTTATTCCATTAATAAAAAAAGGCGAGGATGTTTCTGATTATATTCAAAGCGCTAAGTCGTCGTTTGGGCGAGGAGGGATGGCAACAAAAACTTCGATTGCGCGCAAAATTGCCGACGAAGGTATTGATGTTTACATTGCGAATGGAAAAACCGAAAATATTTTGTTGCGTTTGTTGAATAGCGACGATGCCATTGTTCATACACGTTTCGAAGCTGCCGAGGATGCAGTGTCGAGTGTGAAGAAATGGATAGCTCATAGTGGCGGTTTTGCGAAAGGGAAAATTGTGATTGACGAGAATGCGGCACGCATACTTCAGGGCGATAAGGCAGTGAGTCTTCTGCCTGTGGGAGTTACACAAATAGAGGGTGAATTTGAAAAAGATGATATTGTAAATATTTTTAATGCAAATAATAAACTATTGGGTGTTGGTAAGGTGCAATTCAATGCCGCAAAATGTCGTGAGGTGATGGGTAAGAAAAATCAACGTCCCATTATTCATTACGATTATTTGTATCTCGAATAAACAATCACCGCTTATTTTTCGGTGCAATTTCGGCAAATATAATACTGCTTGCGGTTTTTTAAAATGTTTTTTCGAAATTTAGTTGCCGTATCGTTGTTCCAGGTTTGCGTAATGCTCTGATTATTTGTTTGTCCAAAACAGTGTTCTTCGTGTTTGTCGAAGCAGCATGGCAGCACTTGCCCTTTGCTCGATATTACTGCACCCATCCACGAGCGTTTACAACTATTGTGCATTTTGTGCTTTAGCTCGTATTTCCCTGAATCATTTTTTCTGTATCTCGCATATTGCTCAATGCTTGTCATTAGTGGATGTCCATTTTCAAAGTCATAAATTTGAGCCGATTTGAATTTTAGAGCATCTACTTTGTGTGTTTTTGCAAGCTTCTTAATATCAGATATTTCGTGCTCGTTGGTGCCGAAAACAATAAATTGCAATTCCACTATGGGTGTTGCGCTTTTGTATTCTTTTTTTGTTTGCTGAATGTGGTCGATGGCTTTGAGCGCTTTTTCGAGTTTACCGCCAATCCTGTACTTTTCGTATGTCTCTTGCGTAGCACCATCAATGGAAATGATAATTTTGTCGAGCCCCGCACAAATTAACTTTTCGGCATAATTCTTGTTGAGAATTTGAGCATTGGTTGAAAGTGATGTGAAAATTTTGGCATTGTGCGCCAAGGCAATTTTTTCAGCCAAGCCAGGGTCGAGCAGCGGTTCGCCTTGAAAGTAAAATATAATGTGTGTGAGGTGTGATTTCAGTTCGTCGACAATTTGTTCGAAAAGCCCGTAATTCATTGTTTCTTTGCTGGTACGACCATTGCTTTTGGTTCCAACAGGGCATTCGGGGCAATGCAATTGGCAAAAGTTAGCAGGCTCAACCGAAATAAAAGCAGGAAAGAGTTTAGGGCGAAAATAATATCCACTTTTCGATACAAAATAGGATATATAAATAAGCAAAATGTTTCCAATTTTTTTGATGTTTAAAATTGAAATAATGCGAAAAATATATATTATGTATGTTTTAATATGGGACATCTTGTAATTTTTGGCTCGAAAAAGTGTTAAAAATTTGATTTTTCAACAATGATTGAGGGGTTTAACGAATGATTTTAGAGAAAAATTCTAAAAATTGATTCAATTGAGGGCTAAAATTACAACTTTTAATTGTACATTTGTAGCGTTAAGTAAGAAATAATAAGAATAACAATAATTTATAACAAAAAACACAAAAATTTTATGAAGAAACAATTATTATTTGCGTTTTCTTTGGTTCTTGCCGTGCTTTTGAGCTCGTGTAAGGATATGGGAGCTTTGGACTCAAGTATGTTTACTTGTACACCCAACCCACTAGAAGTAAAAGCTGGTAAAGTAGATGCTACTATTACAGGCAAGTTCCCAGTGAAGTATTTCAACAAAAGAGCTGTTGTTACAGTAACGCCAGTGTTGAAATTTGATGGTAAAGAAGTAAAAGGAACACCCGTTAAGTTCCAAGGTGAAAAAGTAAAAGGTAACGACAAAACGATTGCTTTCAAAGCTGGTGGTACTTACACAATGAAAGCTTCTTTTGATTATGTTCCTGAAATGGCTGTTTCGGAACTCTATTTAGAGTTTAGTGTTGAAACTAAAAAGAAAACTTACGCTATTCCTGCTGTAAAAGTGGCTGATGGTGTAATTGCTACTGCAACGCTTGCTACAACAAACTTTGGAACAGATGCTGCTAATGGTCCAGTTATCATTGCTGATAGATTCCAACGTGTGATTCAAGAAAAAGAAGAAGCAAGTATCAAATTCTTGATTCAACAATCAAATCTTCGTCCATCTGAAACACGTTCGGCTGAGATTGTTGGTTTGACTAAGAAAATTAAAGAAGTGCAAGATGCGCAAAACAAAGCAGTTGCTGGTTTCGAAGTTTCGGGTTACGCTTCTCCTGATGGTGCTATCGAATTGAATACTAACTTAGCCGAAAGACGTCAGAAAGTAACAGTTGATTTCGTTAACAGCGAAATGAAAAAACTCAAAACTTCGGTAACTATCGATTCAAAATTCACTGCTGAAGACTGGGCAGGTTTCCAAAAATTAATGGAAAGCTCAAACATTCAAGACAAAGAGTTGATTCTTCGCGTACTTTCAATGTATCCAGATCCTGAGCAACGTGAGCGTGAAATCAAAAATCTTTCAGTAGCATTTAAAGCTATTGCTGACGAGATTCTTCCTCAATTGCGTCGTTCGCGTTTAACTTTAACAGTTGATGTTACTGGTAAATCTGACGAAGAAATTCTTGGATTAGCTAAATCAAATCCTTCTGGTTTGTCGCTCGAAGAATTGCTTTATGCTGCAACTTTAACGCAAGATTTGGCTACAAAAGCTGACTTCTATACAAAAGCTACTCAATTGCACAGCTCATGTGTACGTGCATTCAACAACCTTGCTGTTGTAAACTACCAACAAGGAAACATTGATGCTGCTTCGAAAAACATTGCTAAAGCCCTTGAGTTGAACGCTGGAAATGCTGATGTTAATTTCAATGCAGGTATGTTGGCTTTGGCTAAAAAAGACATTGCTGGTGCTGAAGTTTACTTTGGTAAAGCTGGTGGAACAAACGGTAATTTGAAAAATGCTTTGGGTACTGTATATATTGCTAAAGGTGAATATGACAAAGCAAGAACAAGCTTTGGCGATGCAAAAACAAACAATGCTGCTTTGCTTCAAATTTTGAACAAAGACTACAGCGCTGCTAAAAACACTTTGGCTGCTGTTGCTCAACCTGATGGTTTGACAGCTTACCTTAGCGCTATTGTTGCTGCTCGCACAAACGATAAAGATGGTGTTTATAGCAATCTTCGCAATGCTGTACGTGCCAATGCAAAATGTGGTGCTAAAGCTGCTAAAGACATCGAATTCGCAAAATACTTTGCCGACGATACTTTTAAATCTATCGTAAAGTAAATTAAGCGATAAATCGATCTGTAGTCGATTTATAATATCTCAAAAGAAATCCGATACAAGTTTTTGTATCGGATTTCTTTTGTTTCGTAGCTATGCTCGCCTATATTACATCAGGCTTTTGTGACTTTCGTTATTTGAAATATTTCAATGATTGAGATTTCATGCCTGTAGTAGGCATGTTTATGTCGAAAATTTAGCTACGCTTGTTTTTCTCTTTTGCAACGACAAGCGCTGCTAGCGCTGATTTGCAGCCCTTGTTGTCGTTTATTTGCTTTGCATTGCAAATCACAAGGTATTGTTATCTTTTGGATGTAATGCGCTGTATGCAAATAAAAATGCCGTTTTTCAGCATACGCTAATTATACCAACTGTAGGTTATATTCATAAAAAAAATCTGCAATTCGAACTTGTCGAATTGCAGATTTTATAATGAATTATTGCATCATTTTACTGTTTGTCTTCTCTTGGAGGACGTGGCAATAAAGCTTTGCGCGATAATTTGAATTTGCCTGTTTTAGCATCAATATCCAAAAGTTTAACATCAATCATGTCACCTTCTTTGATACCTGCCTGATCCATTGTTTCGATGCGTTTCCAATCAATTTCAGAGATGTGCAACAACCCTTCTTTGCCTGGCATAAACTCAACAAAAGCACCGTAAGGCATTACCGATTTTACTTTCGAAGGATATGTTTCGCCTACTTCGGGAATAGCTACAATGCCACGAATTTTCGATATTGCTGCATCGATAGCTGTTTTGTTGTTGGCCGAA
Organism: uncultured Paludibacter sp.; assembly: GCA_964515675.1. GTDB lineage: Bacteria > Bacteroidota > Bacteroidia > Bacteroidales > Paludibacteraceae > Paludibacter. The sequence goes on from CAZEVV010000044.1 coordinate 14,155, forward strand.
ATTTCGACACGACCTTGGTCGCCAATTTCTTCGATTGTAATTACTGCACCTGTTTCTGCTTGCATGTTTTGAATAATCTTTCCACCAGGTCCAATTACAGCACCAATCATTTCTTTTGGTATAAACATAACTACAATGCGTGGCGCATGTGGTTTTAAATCGGGGCGAGGTGCTGCAAGCGTTTCCTCAATTTTACCCAAAATATGCATGCGGCCTTCTTTGGCTTGACGCAAGGCTGTTTCTAAAATTTCGTACGATAAGCCATCAACTTTTATATCCATTTGTGTTGCAGTGATACCGTCTTTAGTACCTGTAACTTTAAAGTCCATATCGCCAAGGTGGTCTTCGTCGCCCAAAATATCCGAAAGTACAGCGAAGTTTTTACCTTTATTTTCCGAAATTAATCCCATTGCAATTCCCGAAACAGGTTTTTTAATTTCAACACCTGCATCCATTAGGGCCAATGTACCTGCACAAACTGTTGCCATCGACGATGAACCATTCGATTCCAAAATGTCGGATACAACACGTACTACATATGGATAATTTTCGGGGATCATGTTTTTAAGTGCACGCAATGCCAAGTTACCATGACCTACTTCGCGACGGCCTACACCACGTGCAGCACGAGCTTCGCCTGTCGAGAATGGTGGGAAGTTATAGTGCAACAAGAAACGTTCTTTGCCTTTTATCAAAGCTTCGTCAATCAGTTTCTCGTCCATTTTTGTACCTAAAGTAACTGTTGTGAGCGATTGTGTTTCGCCGCGAGTAAACATAGCCGAACCATGCGCACCAGGCAAATAGTCAACCTCCGACCATATAGGGCGAATTTCGGTTGTTTTACGACCATCAAGGCGTTTGCCTTCGTCGAGGATTGAACGGCGCATAGCCTCTTTCTCTACATCGTGGTAGTATTTGCTAATGAGTGCTTTTTTCTCTTCGGCTACTTCGGGTTCTAAAGTAGCAATATATTCAGCTTTTACATTGGCAAAGTTTTCGATACGTTCATGTTTGTTAGGGTTGCAAGCGCGTGCAACTTCATATACTTTATCGTATGTTTTTTCCCAAATGTCTTTTTTCAAATCTTCGTCATTCACTTCGTGGCAATACGCACGTTTAGTTGTTTTGCCAACAGCTTCCATAAGTTCGAGCTGAGCTTTGCAATGAACTTTAATTTCTTCGTGTGCAATTCTCATTGCTTCCAAAAGATCTTCTTCGCTAACCTCTTTCATTTCTCCTTCAACCATCATAATGTTGTCGAGAGTTGCTGCAACTATCACTTCCATATCGGCAGTTTCGAGTTGTGCAAAAGTTGGGTTTATAACAAATTTTCCATCGATACGCGCTACACGTACTTCCGATATTGGCCCGTTAAATGGAACGTCCGACACTGCTAATGCGGCCGAAGCAGCTAAACCAGCCAATGCATCGGGCATGTCAACACCATCCGAAGATACAAGTGTTATTGTAACAAAAGTTTCAGCATGATAATCATCGGGGAAAAGCGGACGTAATGCACGGTCTACCAAACGACAAACTAAAATCTCATAGTCGGATGCACGGCCTTCGCGACGAAGAAAACCGCCTGGGAATCGGCCAAATGCCGAAAATTTCTCTTTGTATTCAACCGACAATGGCATAAAATCGGTTCCTGGTACAGCATCTTTTGCCGAACAAACCGTAGCCAATAGCATGGTGTCGCCCATGCGTAACATTACCGACCCATCGGCTTGTTTTGCCAATTTGCCTGTCTCAATCGAAATTGAGCGACCATCACCCAATGTGATAGTTTTTGTAACTACATTCATAAAATTACGTTTATTTTTTTATATCTAAAATTTCGGCACAAATATACAACTTAATTCTCAATAATTATATATTTTCATATCAATTTGTTGTTGCTAAACAATTACATTACAATTTAGTGGGTGGTTTGTATTGGGTCGTAATCATTTTCGGAGTAACGGAACTGATTATTCTGATCATTTTTTTTTAATATTAGAATAAAAAAAGCACCTTTACCATTGCTGATAAAGGTGCTTCGCATCAAAGTATATGTTTACAACATAGTATTATTTACATTTACAGTCGTCCCAATTGGTGCCCAACATGCTACCTGTTTTCATGAACTGTGCATGCATTCCAAAACACGCATGTAAGCTCGTTGGAGTGTGCGATTTGCCAGTTAATTTCAGGTAGTCGCGCAACATTTGTTTGTATGCTGGGTCAACGCAGTTTTCAATTATTTCTTCGGCACGCTGAACGGGCGATTTGCCACGTAAATCGGCCACACCGTGT